>JAIOSR010000418.1 GCA_021107495.1 Desulfobacterales bacterium
ACGGCATTGTCTTTCACGATGCCAAGACCTGTCCCAATAACTCCAATAATCGCTATGGCATGCCCGAAAGGTTGAGTGAAAAACTGGGTGTTCCCGTTCTCACCATCAACGGTGATCTGTGCGATTTAAGGTGCTATTCAGAGGAACAGGCAAAGACCAACATCGAGGCATTTATAGAGCAGTTGGAAGAAGGATAGAAACAGAGGGTGCTCAATTCAATTCTTTTTGGCAATTGGTTGTTGAGTGGTCATGACGGATAAAACTGAAGTTGTATTCGCAGGCGTAGATGTGGGGGCATCCCGTACCAAGGTAGCCATCCTCGATGCGAAAAAAAATCTGACAGGTTATGCCGTTAGAAAGTCCGGAACCGATTTTACCGGGACAGCCGAAATCTGCCTTGAATCATCTCTAAAAATGGCCGGGGTCTCGAAAGAGGTCATAGCAAACTGCATCTCCACAGGCTACGGACGAAAGAATGTTCCCTTCAGTCGTGATACGAAGACGGAGATAGGATGCCATGCCAAAGGCTGCTATCATTATTTCCCCATGTCAATGACCGTTATTGATATAGGGGGGCAGGATAACAAGGTTATCAAACTGGATGAACGCGGCCGACGGGTCAGTTTCAAGATGAACCGAAAATGTGCGGCAGGAACCGGTGCATTTCTTGAAGAAATGGCAACCCGCCTGGATATCCCCTTAGAAGAGATGGACGGCCTTGCCCGGAAATCAGAAAACATGGTGGAATTGGGGAGCTATTGCACTGTTTTTTCCGGCACGGAGGTGCTGGAAAAAATCAGGCAGGGAAAAAAGGTCCCGGATATTGTAAAGGGACTTTTTTTTTCCGTGATAAAAAGGGTCCTTGAGATGGATACTCTTTCAGACAGGGTGGTCATGACAGGAGGGGTTGTGGCTCACAATATGCATATCGTAAAGATGCTTGAAGAGATCATCAAACGAGATATTCTGGTACCTGAATACCCGCAGTTGACAGACGCCGTGGGCGCAGCACTTTTTGCCATGGAAGTAGAAAAGCCATAGTGAGTAGTGCAGGGCTTTAGCTCTGCTTGACCATGGCATGGCTGAAGCCCTGCACTCCTTTTTGCAATGGGTAACGAGGGATATAACATCCTGACACATGTTTTACCCAATGTGTGAAAGAGGTTAATCCGGGTATTGTGCTGTAAAGTGATCTATATCAACAGATTATAACCTTTGAACCCTGAACATTGAACCGATTCCTTTAGGTGAAACCAAAGTTGGAGGGAGGTATCAAAATGAATGTAAGCAAATGGATGCATGCAGGCACTATGTTAAAGATGAATGCCCTGAATTATCCGGATAAGTTAGGATGGCAGGACAAGAACCATGAATTTAACTTTAAAGACTGGAACGAGAGGTCGTGTAGTTTCGCCAACGGGTTAAAGGATCTCGGCGTGGGCCACAAGGATACATTTGCCGTAATTGCCTTTAACCGGGGCGAATGGATGGATATCTATGCCGGCTGTGCCAAGGGCGGACAGATCGCTGTTCCAATCATGTTCAGGCTGGCAGCGACCAATATAGAATACATCGTCAATCACTCGGAATGTAAAGCCTTTATCGTAGAGGCCCCTTTTGTGGAAATGATTGACAGCATTAAAGATAAGCTTCCTCTTCCCAAAGATGCCTATATTTATATGGGGGAAGGGCCTGTCCCTGACGGATATATTGATTTTGAAGACTGGCTCTCCAAGTCCTCGCCCGATGAACCGGATATCATGGTTGATTCTGCTGATATCTGGACCATCATGTACACATCGGGTACAACAGGCAGGCCCAAAGGGGTAATGAGAACACATGAAAGTACGGTGGCACAGTATTATTTGCACGATGTCAACCAGGGCGTCAGACCTACGGATAAGGTGATGCTGGTCATGCCCATGTGCCATATCAATTCCATATTTTATTCCTTTGCCTATACATTAGTATCGGCGCCTGTATTCGTTTACAACATGATCAGTTTTGATCCCGAGGACCTGCTCAGGACCATTGACAATTACAAAATCACCTTCACGTCCCTGGTACCAACCCATTACATCATGATCTTGGCCCTTCCCGATGAGGTGAAAAATAACATCGATGTGTCATCCATCCGGCAGTTGCTTGTATCGTCTGCTCCTGCAAGAAAGGACCTGAAAGTAGCCATTATGGATTATTTCAAAAATGCCGAACTTTGGGAGGCATATGGGAGCACCGAGGGCGGACTTATTACCCTTCTCAGACCCGAGGACCAGTTCAAAAAGCTCGGGTCCATAGGTAAAGAGATATTCGGGACTGACCGGATAAGGATCCTTGACGAAGACAGAAATGAGGTCCCGGACGGGGAAGTGGGAGAATTGTTTTACCGGACCCCCATGCTTTTCAAGCAGTATCTGAAAGAGCCTGAAAAGACCAAAGAGGCATTTGAGGGTGAATGGTCTTCGGCGGGCGACATGGTAAAGAGGGATGAGGATGGCTATTATACCTTAGTGGATAGAAAGGCCAATATGATTATCACGGGCGGTGAAAACGTTTATCCCTCTGAAATTGAAGAGGTAGTCGGATCACATGAGGCAGTGCAGGATGTGGCCGTGATCGGAATCCCGGATGATAAATGGGGAGAGGCCATTAAGGCCGTAGTTGTGTTGAGTGCCGGGTATGAGCCGGGCAAAGATTTAGCCAAGGAGATCCTTGATTATTGTCGTGGCAAAATAGCAGGGTACAAGAGGCCGAAGACCTTGGATTTCGTCACAGACGAAGACATGCCCAGAACACCCACGGGAAAGATCCTCCACCGTATCCTCAGGGAAAAATACGGCAAGTGGAGCGATGAATAAATAATAAGTTGAGCCAAAATCTTAGGGCGGGACCCTACTATCTAATTTTGGCGAACGAAGCACGAGGGAACAGGTATAAAAACCGATTGAGCATGGCAACTTGTAGAAAATAAAAAATCTAACTTAACCAAAGGAGAGAGAATATGTTGACAAAAGCGTTTATACCTTACAAAGGCTACTATTCAAGCCCGTTCAGCCGCTGGCAGGGTACCATGGCAAACGAAAATGCTATTGTTCTGGGTGCAAATACGGCAAGAAACTGGATGCTGGCAAGCAAGCTTGACCCCACCATTATAGACTACATGTATTATGGAATCACCATTTCGCAGCTCCATATGTTTTACAGCCACACATGGGCGGCGGCCATGCTGGTTGACAATGAAAAAGAGTTGCCTGCACTTATGATCAACCAGGCCTGCACGACATCAACCACTTGTATCCACCTTTGTGCCGTCAACATAGAGGTAGGGACCTATGAGACCGGATTTGCCCTCATGTCGGATCGCTGCTCCAACGGCGCTCATACCATATGGCCCAACCCTGTGGGCCCGGGCGGTGAAGTAATATCGGAAAACTGGATGATGGATAATTTCAATGCTGATCCAAATGCCGGGCTGAAAATGATCCAGACTGCCGAAAATGTGGCCAAAGAAATAGGCATAACAAAGGAAGAATGCGATGCCGTGACCTTAAGGAGATACGAACAGTACCAGGATGCGTTGGCAGATGACAGGGCCTTTCAGAAGAGATACATGTTTCCCGCCGAGGTAAGGGTGTCTAAAAAGAAGACAATCCTGGTAGAAGAAGATGAGGGCGTCACCCCCACAACCGCCGAAGGTCTGGCCAGGCTAAGACCGGTTGAGCCGGGAGGTGTCATCAGTTTCGGGGCACAGACCCATCCCGCAGACGGGAACTGCGGTTTTATAGTTACCACCCAGGATAAGGCCAAAGAACTGAGTAAAGACCCAAACGTTGAAATACAGATCGTCTCATATGGTTTTTCAAGGACCAAGAGGGGCTATATGGCCGCGGCCCCGGTTCCCGCATCGGAAATGGCCCTTAAGGACGCAGGGCTTAAGATCGAAGATATGAAGGCCATCAAGACCCATAATCCTTTTATAGTCAATGATATCAATATGTCCAAGAAAATGGGATGTGACGTTATGAATATGAACAACTACGGATGCTCCATGGTTTACGGGCATCCCCAGGCTCCCACTGCCGGCAGGCTCATTGCCGAACTGTTGGAAGAGCTGGTTATCTTGGGCGGCGGCTATGGTCTCTGGACAGGGTGTGCTGCAGGAGATACGGGCGCGGCTATGATTTTTAAGGTCAGTTAGTGCTCATCCACAAACTAACGTTTTTGGACTCGCGCTATCAGCCATCAGCTTTCGGCTTTCAGTAAAGGACATTAAAAACAAGGTGTTGGCTGATTGCTGATCTCTGACCGCTGAAAACTCCATCCGGAAATTGGTTGTTTCCGGATGGACACCGGTTAGTATCTATTGTCAGGGACATATTCGAATGCTCTTTTTTTTGATACTTAAACTGGGGACTATTCTCGCCTGGCGTGAATAGTCCTTTTTGTTGCAGCCTCAAAAAGTATGACCTACGGGCGCTTTTGTCTATGACAGTTCCTTGCCTGAAACCTGATCCTACGGGATGAGTGCTCTTTCTCCTGTGCATGCTGCATTGCTGTTCCGTTTACTTGAAGTTCTTGATCTGCAGGACATGGAAGATCTGCGAGTATGGACATACTAATCTTATCGATTGCCACAGTAGTGGGTCTTTACATGGCGGCCAACATAGGGGCCAATGACCTTGCAAATGCAATGGGGACATCGGTTGGTTCCGGCGCTATAACGCTCAAACAGGCTGTAGTGATATCGATGTTTGCCAATACACTCGGGGCCGTATTAGCTGGTGGATTTGTGACGAATACCATCAGCAAGGGAATGATCGATCCGGCCCTGCTTGCAGGCGAACCGAACATGCTGATGTTCGGGATGTTTGCCGCCCTGATTTCGTCCGGTATCTGTGTTCACTTGGCCACACTCTTTGGCCTGCCTGTGTCCACCACCCACGCCATTGTCGGCGCAGTGGTTGGATTTGGCATTGTAAGTGTTGGGGCCGGCGCCGTAACCTGGAGCAAGATTGTCTCCATCGTCATAAGCTGGGTTATATCACCGGCGGCCGGTGGCTTAATCGCAGGGGGCATGTATTATTTTGCCGAAAAAAAGATCATGTCCGCAAAAGACCCTCTAAATGCCTCGGAACGCTATGCGCCGTTCCTGATCTTCCTGGTTTTTTTAGTGCTCATTCTCTCGCTTATTTTTAAGGCATTGAAAAATCTTAATATTGATATCGGTTTTTTTTATACTGTATTATTGACGATTCCAATCGCGGCGGCGGCCGGGGTGGGCGGGCGATGGTGGTTGGGCTGGCAGACACGTTCCGGCCACAAGCTCCGTCCTGAGCAAGAGGGGTATTCCCCTGTGGATCGCATATTTGCCCATCTCCAGATACTTACGGCATGTTACATTGCCTTTGCCCATGGTGCCAATGATGTAGCCAATGCCATCGGCCCCCTTGCAGCTATCTTTTCAGTGGTAAATACCAAGAGTGTGGCCCTTAGTGTTGAAGTGCCCTTTTGGATGCTCCTCATAGGTGGCATTGCCGTAGGAGGGGGGCTTCTGGCCTTTGGTACACGTGTCATGGACACCATCGGCAAGAATATTACCGAGATTACCCCAATTCGTGGCTTTTGTGCCCAGTTCGGGGGTGCCACTACGATCTTGATTTGTTCCCGGTTAGGTTTTCCTGTTTCAACCACGCACGTGCTTGTAGGTTCAGTGGTAGGCGTCGGGATCATGCGTGGAATGGGCGCCCTTGATCTACGCATACTCAAAAATATCGGCCTCTCGTGGATCGTGACCCTGCCGTTCACGATCCTGCTGTCCATGTTTTTATATAAACTTCTAACGTTTTTTTTAGTATAATCCATTTACCAGGGGGAAAAGACTATGCGCCTCTTACTCAGCTCATTATTTCACGAAAGTCCCTTTTTGGGCCTGCAGAAACATGCGGACAAGGTCAAGGAGTGTGCCCAGCTCTTTCATGAGGCGGCAGTATGCCACATTGAGGAGCGATGTATGGAATTCGATGACCTGACAGATCAAGTGGCGAGGCTGGAAAGTGAGGCGGATGCCATAAAAAGGAATATCCGAAACCACATGCCCAAGGGGATCTTGATGCCCGTGGACAAGTTTCAGTTCCTTCAATATCTGAAGGAGCAGGACAAGGTAGTAGACGCAGTCGAAGAGGCCCTGCTGTGGCTTTCCCTGAGGCCTAAAGGAATGCCTCGTTTACTGAGAGGTGATTTTCAGGATTTGGTGGGATCGCTAATCCCGCCCATTGAAAAACTGCCGCAATTGGTGACTATGGCTGCCGATTTCTTCAAGAGCCGGTCAGAACAGCAAAGGACCAAGATGAAGAGCCTTATACATGATATTCGCCAGCACGAAACTGAGGCCGACTTTTTGGAACGGGAACTGAAGCTCAGAATCTTTAACGAGATCAAAGACGCCCTTGTCGTATTCCATATGGTCAGGCTGGTTGAACTGGCGGGCAATATTGCCGATCATGCAGAAAATGCTTCAGATCGAATGAGGGCTATGATTGCAAAATGAAAAACAATGAAACCGAAAAAAGAGATCATTGTATCCGTTGCGGCGAGTGTTGCCTTTCATCGAGCCCGACTTTGCAGATGGCGGATGTTTCCCTGGTATATGACGGGTTGATTGAAAAAAGTAATATTTACGCAATAAGGGTAGGGGAGCTTGTCCGGGATAATGTCAAAGGTGAAATGAAAGTAACGGACAAAGAAATTTTAAAGATAAGGGAAAAAGAAAACGGCAGGGGTTGCATCTATTACGATGAAGAAGAAAAAGGATGTACCATGTATGAACATCGGCCGATACAGTGCCGGGCTCTTGCCTGCTGGGATGAGAGTGAATTCATGCGGGTCTATGCCAGGCCCAAATTAAGTAGAAGGGATGTTATAAACGACAGGAACCTTTTACGCCTCATGGCCGAGCACGATAAGAAATGCAGCTATATGGAACTTGAAAAGTGTGTGGGGCAGATTGAAAAAGAAGGTGAAAAGGCGGTTAAAAGCATTCTTGAATTATTGAAATTCGATTACAAAATCAGATTATTGATTGCGGAAAGACTGAATGTTGTCTCAGCCGAAATGGATTTTATCCTCGGCCGGCCATTAACAGAGACCATTAACATGTTTGGCCTGAAAGTGATCAGGGAACAGGACGGTTCTTTTTTTCTAACAACGGTAGAATAGTCTGAAGTCTCTTCCCCCACCCTCCCGGTATGCGGGATTTACGGACTTTTTACGAGTCCATCAAATTTGACCATCTCACAAAAAAACGGCTTCGCCGCTTTTTTGAGCGACGAAGCCGCAACCTTAAATATTTCTTAAGGAACTTTATTAAAACAGACCTGTAACCTTACCGGACGCAGTATCCACATCCACCCTTCTAAAGGCCGGGTTGGAACTTGTGCCGGGCATCAGGCTGATGGCTCCGGCGCAGGGGCACAGAAACTTGGCACCCGAGTAAATCAGCACATCCTGGATGGGCAGGGTCCAACCTTTTGGAACACCCTTCAGCGTCACATCATGGGTAAGACTGAGGTGCGTCTTTACCATCATGGTGGCAAATTCATCATACTTGGAATCGGCCTCAAGCATCTTGGCTTTTGCTTCGGCAGCAGGGGTCCAGGAAACACCGTCCGCCCCATAAACCGTCTTTGCTATTGTTTCCACTCGTTCACGCAGTTTCATTTCAATTGGATAGAGAAATTCAAAGTTACTCTCATCATCGCAGGCTTCTTTCACGGCCTCGGCAAATTCTATGGCCCCGTCACCGCCCATTTCCCAATGTTTGGATTCTGCGCAGCGTGCTCCTGCCGCTTCGGCCGCCTTCCTTACAACTGCGACCTCCGCATCGGTATCCGTAAAGAAGCGATTGACGCATACAACAGGATTAATACCTGCCTTGCGGATGGAGTTGATATGATGAACCATGTTCGCGCAGCCCTTTTCCACCAATTCCAGATTTTCTTTTGTGTATTCATCGGCAAGAGGAAGACCTGCAACAACCTTTGGACCGCCGCCGTGCATCTTGAGGGCGCGAATAGTGGAGGTCAGAACCGACACATGTGGTTTCAATCCGCTGTAACGGCACTTCACGTTCCAGAATTTCTCAAACCCGATATCAGCCCCGAATCCGCTTTCGGTGATGTGATAGTCAAAAAGCTTGAGACCAACCCGGTCGGAAATGATGGAGGACTGGCCGACCGCGATGTTTGCAAAAGGACCGGCATGCACCATGCAGGGCTGGTATTCTGCCGTGCACATGAGCGTGGGATTGATGGTATTCCTCATCCATGCCGTCATGGCGCCGCCGCACTCAAGGTCGCCCGTGGTGACAGGATTTCCTGACTTGTCAAAGGCCACTGTAATGTTGTCCAGCCTTTCGCGAAGGTCAGCGAGATCCCTGATAATGGAGAGAATGGCCATGCATTCGGATCCAACTGCAATACCGAACTTGGACTGCATGGTAAAGCCGTCCATACGGCCGCCGACACCGATGATGATGTTTCTCAGACACTGGGCACAATAGTCGATGATCCAGCCCAATTCCACGCGGGTGGGATCTATATCAAGGCGGCGCATACCTGTGAGTCTTTTCAGTTGCTCGTCGTTGTAGTTTCGTTCATGCTGCATGCGAGCGGTCATGGCCACCATTGCCAGGTTATGGGCGTTCATGATGTCATTGATATCACCTGTGAGGCCGAGAGAAAACTCCGTCATGGGGATCAAAAGGGAATTGCCGCCTCCTGCTGCGGTCCCCTTGATGTTCATGGTTGGACCGCCCGAAGGCTGCCTGAGGGCGCCGCCCACATTCATACCAAGTTTACTCATACCCGCCATCAAACCGCATGATGTGGTGCTTTTCCCTTCACCCAACGGGGTCGGCGTGATAGCGGTTACCTCGATGTATTTTCCATCGGGTTTGTCTTTGAGGCGGTCAATGATCTTCAGAAAATCGAGTTTGGCAAGCCTGCCCATTGCAAGGACTTCCTCTTTTTCAAGACCTAATTTTTCTCTCCACTCATCCGGCGTGGGCATGTTAGCTTCCGCTGCCTCGGAAATCTGCCAGTCAGCCATTTCTACTGCGTTGTATGCCATGTATCCAATCCTCCTTTAGTAA
>JAIOSR010000125.1 GCA_021107495.1 Desulfobacterales bacterium
AGAACCTGCTCAGGAAACTGATGGGCCATTTCATGCAGGAGGAGCTCACGGACAGCGTCGCATGAATGGGTAATCACAAGCTTTCGACTCAGGCATGTCTCATTTTTTTCTTCGGAGCAGTATCCCGACTTGCTATTCATCCCCCGGATGCTGAACAGCGGTTTACGAAATTTTTCCCTGTCAAAAGGGCTTAGAAACCATCGGGCGCTTTCCCACTCACCGGAAAGGCTGTGCAGAATACGACGTTCCAGTTCCTCCTGGATAATGAAATCACTTGGGGGGACGGCCATTATCTTTCCTGCTTCAGCGTTAGATTTTTTCTCATTATAAGCATCACAGGATTGAATACCATACACATCTCATTGAAAATTGCGAGGAAAATCGGTGAAAAAAATCGTTTTGATTGGGTAGTAAAATGGGACGGCACGTAACGGTGTTGCGACGTGCCGGACAGACTAACAGGGGTTACTGATCAGTCTTCCCTTTAATCTCTAATCCTTCAATAAACTTCCGGATATGAGGAATAACCAGATCGACTCGCAAGTAACAGTCAATATGACCGAGACCCGGGAAGCTGACAAACCTGCAATCAGATATATGTTTGGCACAAGCCTTAACAAGCTGATGGCGGGAATCATCTGTCCCGGCAAATAGTAGACACGGCATCTTCATGTTAGACAAAACCGTTTCCATACTCGGACGGGGTCGGGCTGTAGCTGCGAGAGCCTCAAGGTCATTCTCCAAAAAAAGCGAAACCAGCTCCGGCGCTATCCTCTCCCCAATAAGCGTCTCTAAAGCACCCACGAACGCCTCCCGGTCTTTGCCATCAATCTTATGGAATGATTCGAAGTCATCAGCGTATGGGTGAGCGCCTCCTAAGATCAGAGACAGCAAACGATCAGCAGCATATTTGGCCATAGCGAATCCGATCACTCCACCCATTGAGTAACCAAAGAAGTGGGCCTTCTTTATGTCCAGTTCGTCCAGAACAGCAAGAATATCGCCCACGGATTTCTCCAGACCATAAGCGTCCGGCGTATGAAGTTTGTCACTCGAACCATGGCCTCGAGCATCGATCAAGATGACTTGGTAGCTGTCTTCAAGGTAACCTGGATACCCTAAGGTTCGCACGGCCTCAATGCTACTGCCAAAACCGTGTTGGAGCACAAGCGGCGCACCTTTTCCTTCAACTTGATAGTGAATTCGAACTCCTGCGTTTTCTACGTATGGCATGGATCACTCTCTTATGGGTTGGGGCACGTTGTTGACTATATTTACAAACCCTACCCCCGCCTTTTCTCTATATTCGGTAACGTTTTGTCTAATTAAAAAAGTTCGGGAGTGACTTTGTTTTGTTGCGACTCTTTCTCACTCCGGAGAATTTCCGTTGCGGTTTTCCTGTCCACTGCGAGCGGCCTGCACGATTAGGCACTGGTGATCCGTAGTCAAAAGTTGATAAGGTGCGTTGCTCGATCTCAGAACCGATAATTCGATTGATGGCGCGCACCATATTCTTGTCTTCTCCCGTAATAAGGGTAAAAGCTTCGCCGCTGCAAGTTGCCCGGCCTGTCCGCCCGATGCGGTGAATGTATGCATCGGGGGTGGAAGGGATATCATAGTTGATGACATGCGAAATCCGGCTAACGTCAATGCCGCGGGCGGCGATATCAGTGGCCACCAGAATCTGAAATTTCCCGTCCCGAAAGCCGTCCAGTGCCGCCTGGCGGCGTGACTGGGAAAGGTTTCCCTGCAGTGAAGCAGATCGGTATCCTGCGGCAACAAGCTTTTCCCCCAACCTCTTGGCGCGATGTTTGGTTCGGGTAAAAACCAGCACCGAACTGGTATTGGTGTTTCCCAGCAGCTTTAACAGTAGCGCCGTTTTTAAATGCTGGGCTACCGGGTAGAGTGCGTGACTGACAGTATCGGCAGGTGCGGTGATTCCCACCTGGATGGTGGCCGGATCTCGCAGGATATTCCCGGCCAGGCGACGGATTTCGGGGGGCATGGTAGCCGAGAAGAGCAGCGTCTGGCGCTTCTTTGGAATATGTTTTAAAATTCGCCGGATATCAGGCATAAATCCCATGTCGAACATCTGGTCGGCCTCATCTATAACCAGCACTTCCAGTTGGGAAAGATCGATGGTGGAACGTCCGATATGGTCGAGAAGCCGGCCAGGGCAGGCAACAACGATATCGGCATTCTTCAGTTTCTGAATCTGCGGATTAATTCCCACGCCACCGTAAACGGTAACGCTTCTTATGCGCGTCTTACAACCCAGGGTTTCGATAGCCTGATGAATCTGTTCGGCCAATTCACGGGTGGGGGCGATTATCAGGGCGCGAACGCATCCGTATTTATTCCCCACCAGTTTATTGAGTATCGGCAGAACGAATGCCGCGGTTTTACCGGTGCCGGTTTGGGCCCGACCCATCACATCACGACCTTTACATACCTCTGGAATTGCCCGCTCCTGAATCGGGGTAGGGGTTTCATAACCCGCCGCTGCAACGCCTGCGGCAACGGAGGGATGAAAATTAAATGTCTCAAAGTTCAATAGATACCTTCTTTCCGTGTTCCAATAAAAAAAGCCCCGGAGTTATTCCGGGGCTTACGTGATTTTCAGTTACAACCAGGAACACTGTTAATTTTTGAGCATTATACAGGTATTTGGAATTGTTGTCAAGTTAGTTGTCTAATATTTTTGGTTCTTCTCCCAATTAGTTGGGAGAAAGGGTCCTGAAATAATAACTGTGCCCTGCTTAATTCAATTGACCCCGGCCATGGGAGACTCTGAAGGAGATGTAAGTCTCCATCAACTGCGTCGGCGCCAGCATGTGTCTCGGTTGTGGCAAAGATGACAGACCGATCCGACCTTTTGTTTTTCGTATCCGGGACCGATCCCAATGAGGACAGATGCCGATTTGAAAGGAATGAGAACACCGCTGTCCGATATCCGGACATCGATTTCGGAAAGCGGAACCATTGATACCAGATCTTTCTGCCCTGTAATGGACCACCCCTTGAGCGAACCCGGACCAAGGGCCGCCCCAACCCTCCACCCTCGTCGAGCTGCCTCCTTTTCCGCAGTGCGGCTAAGGGCGTCCCGTGTTTTCCCGAGTGCGATCACCCCAACCGAATCAAGAAAATAACCGAGAAGGGCTTCCCCGGCTTCGTTCAACTCCCTGCCCCTTTCTTCCAGACCTCCCCCAATCGTATTGACGCCAATCAGAATTTCCCGGGCTGGAGAGGCCAATTCAGCGTTAGGGCCGAGGTGCAAAGAAACCGTCTCATTTCCATCACCGGGTTTAAGGTAGAGGGTCTCAGCCTCGACCCCGCGCGTGGGAATCCACTTATAGACAGCCTTCGGCTGCCAGATCTCCCGGGCAATATAAATGGCCTCCTCCACCACAGGCAAGAAGTGATCAGGTAATCCCCTCCCGCGACTCAAGCTTTGCAGAACCTCTTCGGGGGAGATTTCAATAGAAACATCTGATAAAATGGTCATTACAAGTTACCCTCGGCTTAGAAGGGAGAACCCGGAAAACGTTTCGCCATAGCGAATTTGGTCTCGAAATCCATTGTATGCGACCATCTATTTGCCGGTGCTTCCCCGCTTCAAAACTTAAACAGACCCGCCCGGAAAGCCTTTAGATAGTCCATGCAGTATTCGTCCCTGCCGCATAATGCCTCAGCTGCTCTGATGACGCCCATCATTCGCCTGTCCAAGGGATCAATGATCGCACCATCCAGACCTTTGGTGATCGCCATGATGACGAAAGTCTGGTTGAGAAATTTTCGTTCCGGAAGCCCATAGGAGATGTTGGAAAGGCCGCAGGCAGTGTGAATGCCCGGAAAGCCCGTCATGATTCGCTCTATCGCGTTTATGAATTCCATACCATATGTGGAATTCGTCGCCAACGGCTGCACTAATGGATCAACAAATATATTCTCCACCCGGATTCCGTTCCGTACCAAACCGTTGATCAACTTATCGGCATTCTTCAGCCGTTCATCTGCCGTTTCGGGCATTCCGTCATCGGACATACAGAGGGCCACGACCCGCAAATCGGTCCCGGACAGGACTGGCAGGAGGTTGTCCCAACGATATTTCTCCAAAGAAATAGAATTGACCAGGGGCGTGGGCCCTTGATGCACTGCCAATGCCGCTTCGATGGCTTTTGGATTAGCGCTGTCGATGCAGCAAGGCTTGTCGGTGACCGACTGGACGTTCTCAACGAGCCACTGGAGATAATCCGCCTCCTGGTCAACGAAAATGCCCGCATTTACATCAATGAAGTCCGCTCCGGCTTTGTCTTGATCCGTAGCGACTTCTCTGATGTACGTGCTGTCCCCACCTCCAATTGCCGTGGCGATTTTCTCACGGGATGCGTTAATCAACTCACCAACGATATACATCTTTTTCTCCTTAATCCCGCCTGGTTATCCCGGGATCGGATTGGGTTCAATTTTTGACCTGCCGGAAATGCGGACAGGTGTCAATGCGGTATGATTGATTTTACCTAAACATTGGCTGATCTGCAGATCAGCGGATCGATGCTAATGAATGACCTCCGGGGTCATCATAAAAAACCCCGCCCATAGGCGGGGTATCAAATACAGCTCTTGCCCGTGATATGCGTCTATACTGCACCCTTCTCTAATCCAGATCGAGGGGGTATTTGCCGAACTCCCGAATGGCCTTTACCATGGCAACATAATTCTCCGGTTTTACACCCGAATGAACGGAGTTACTCGACATGCAGATATAACCACCGCCATAGCCTGCATCTTTGATGCACTTTTTGACTTCCTGGCGGATCTCTTCCACGGATTTCCAGCTCAATGTGGCACCACAGTTGACATTTCCCATCAGGCAAAGATCAGGGTATTTCTCCCTGACCTCGGCAAGGTCCATGCCGGCCATTGGATCGATGGGATGAAGTCCGTCAATCCCCGTGTCCACCAGCAATTGGATGATCTTCCAGAGATTACCATCCGTGTGCTTGAACACCGGGACGCCGAGTTCGTGTCCCAGTTCCACCTGCTTCTGTGTGGCCGGGGTTAGGAATCGGCCCCCGATTCAATATTTCTTAAAAAAATATCTGTATTTAAGTACTATAACGAACTGTCAGGCAAATAATGCCGGAAATGGCGTTGAATAGTAATGTTTAGGATTTAAAGGTACCATGCGAATTATTTACACTAATTGCCTTTTTCTGAAATTGACCGATATTCCTCAAACCATGTCTACAAAAGATTTAATAATTTCTTTTTGGACTTGACTTGTCTTGAATTTCACACCAATCCCCTGTTCATCAATCCGAACTATCTCCCCATGGATTTTGACCTTTTTTTCATGTTCGGGAAGAAGAAAAGTCATTGAAAGTACCTCTCCAACTGAAAAGGGGATGCTTGTTTCGATAAA
>JAIOSR010000441.1 GCA_021107495.1 Desulfobacterales bacterium
GCATCCATGATGAGTTCCGTGGCCCCTCTGAGTCCTATGGCAATGGTCCAGGGTCCTGCAATAACCGGGGATACGGAAATTCCCGGCATAGCGCTTCTGGCCTCGACCATGGCCTCCAGATAATTGGGCATGCGGCCATCCTTATTGGGATCAGCAGACTTGAGACTGCTCAGCTTTCCCTTGTTTTCCAATGCCATCTCAGTGGAGATGCACAAGCTGTCTTCGGGAAACCTGAGAACATTACCCAGGGCCTCCACATCCATGAGCAGGTCCCACTGCATGAGCAAGACATCCGGCTTGTAGCGCTCATAAGCGGCTATTTGGGCCTTCACAAAGACCTTAGGATCTAACAGAAACTCCCTGATAGAGGCCCCAATGAGCTGGGCGCTAAACTGTCCCATAAAGGGATAGACCGGAATCCTGTCAACCTCTATCTCTTGTTCGGTAAACGTTTTCTTAAAGGCGGCCGAAACGCGTTTTTTTCCAGTGTATGTTTCCATTTGCCATTCCCTTTCACAAAGAGGATCTGCCCCGGTATCCGGTTGCTTTCTCAGCCGTTAACGTATCTGCGAAATATCTTCCGGCTTTCACCCAACCTTCTCCCCCATGGGGGAGAAAGTCAGGGTGGCTATTGCAGCTATACTCGATTACTCATCTTTTACTCAAGGTTCAAGGTCTTTTTAACCAGGTCCTTTTCGTGGTCATAATTGATGACCCTCTGAAGCATGATCTTCTGGGCCATGACCGGTCCCGCCCCGTGCCAGGTACCCACACCATGAAGCCCGGCAGTCCAGTTTTGCAGGTGCTTATGCACCTTCATGATGTTTTTCGTGGGTTCATCCGATCCAAAGCTGTAAAATTCCTCAACATAATCCTTGACTTCCGGGTTTTTCAGCTCTTTAAGTGAAGGGAGTGTTACAATCAGCCCCCCGCCAATGTCCCCGGCCAGGGCCATGACCCGCCAGAAGGCATTGCACACATTTAGCTTGGCGACATTGCCCATCATTTCATCCGGCAAAAATACCCCGGAACCCTCGGGCTCCTCAGCGCCTTTCCGGGCCGCAGCAAGGCCACAGGCCCGGCCCGTCTCTCTCAGGACCACCATCTCCATCAACTGCTCATTGATATGGGCGGCTTTTTGAAGGCCCTTGTACTCCTGGATCAGTCTTGAAGCCCCGATGATCTGATTCATAAAACCCACCTTACATGTGCCTCCGCAGGTCATACGATGGGTCTTGGCAAAACGTGTCACCAGCTTTACCGAGTATTTATATTCCCCGCAGTGAAATACACGGTCCCAGGGAATAAAGACATCATTAAATATCACCATGGAGGTCTCGCGCTGGCCATAAAGAGGATTGCCCAACTCCTCGGGGTCATCGGCCATATCCCTTTCAGCCGAGTAGGGGGTGTACTGGCACACAAAGGTAATTCCCTCGGCATCAACGGGCGTGGCAAATGCCACGGCATAGTCTTCTTCTCCCTCGAAATGGGCGGCCTGGGGCAATACCACCATCTCGTGGCTGGCATAGGCCCCGCTGATATTGATCTTGGCCCCTCGAACCACAATACCGTCGTCATTTTTGTCTACTATTTTCAGGGACAGATAGGGATCCTTCCAGTCTAAGGTCTTTTTGCTGCGACTTCCCCTCGGCTCGGTAAGAGCCCCGGCCACGGAAAGGTCCTTGGTCTGAACCATCTTCAGATATTTCAGAAACCGGGGATGGTATTCCGTGCCTAAGTCCTTGTCCATCTCCCATGTGGTAGCGGCTAAGGAATGAAAGGCGTCATACCCCACGCAACGGTATATACAGGTGCCTAACATTTCTGCGGTGAAGGTCCCTGCGTTGGCCTTTTTCAACAGGTCCTCGTTGCTGGCGCTCACGTATGTGTAACGATTGACCACATCATCAATCAAAGGGGAATAACATGTCATAATATCCTTGTACTTGGGGTCAAGTGCCCATTCATAGCTGGCCTTGTTGGCCTCTATTACGGTACGGGTGTTCCTGTTTTCAAGGATGTTTTCCACCTGTTTCCCATTCATGAAAACCCTCGGTTTGATCTCCTTCAAGCTCTCCTCAAATTGTTCCGGTGTCATTAAAGCCATTTTTTCCTCCTTGTATTAGATTTTTTTACCTATTTAAATTAATCAACCAGTCCATCAATATACCTGATAACGGCATTGATCGAATTGTCCGCGGCGGAAGAACCTTTTTCAAGACCATAGATAACAGCCGCTCCTAATATTATTGAAAAGATCATCTCGGTGACCGCTTTTGTGTCTACATTATTCCTCAGATCTCCGGCACTCTTTCCCTGATCCAGGAAATCTTTGATCATTGCCTTGAGTCCTGCAAATCCCCTGTTGATTTCATGAGTAAGATGAGGCCTTTGGTCATCCAGTTCCACGGAAAGGGTAACAAAAATGCAGCCACCAGGTAGTTTCGTTGTGTCTTTCAGATAACGATCTCTGTAGTTCTCCAGCAGTTTCTTGAGCTTTTCAACAGGTTTTTCTATTTGATCCAGACCTGCAAAATTGTTTTCACGCCAGATTTTCCTTGCCTCTTCCAGTACTGCGGATAGAAGGTCTTCTTTGCTCTTAAAATGGTTGTAAAGTCCCCCTTTCGACGTATGGGCTGCCTCCATTATGTCTTGGATGGAAGTACTCAAGAAGCCTTTTAGGGAAAAGAGCTTTAGGGATTCGGCTATTATCGTTTCTTTACGGTCCATAGAAGCTTTTCTATTCCCTTTGCCTTCAAAATCAGACCGGTCGGTCTCTTTTCGGATATTTATAAATCAGGGCTCTCATGTTGTCAAATATTTTTTTTAGAGGAGGTAGCCGATCGTCTGTCATTATGAAAAAATTTTACTGAACAGAAAGATATGTGTTGTAATGTCCGTTAGTTCAAGCTTGACTATACAATGATGTTCCTATAATATTATGATAATTCTATTTTTCCAGATGGTGAGACATCCTAATTTTAACTTGCTAAACCATTTTCTATGAGTATGGACCGTTTCCAATTTCAAGACATTTTAGATAAGGAGAATTAGCGATCATGGCTGAAAATGATATCCTAAAAGGGAAAAAGATCCTTGCAGTGGACGATGAATCCGACGTGCTGGACACCCTGAAAGAGATGCTTGATGAGTGTGATATGGAAACTGCCGACACGTATGAATTTGCCAAGGAGCTTTTGGAGAGCAGGGTTTATGATGCGGCGATTTTGGACATTATGGGTGTCAGAGGATTTGATCTGTTGAAGATTGCCCTGAAAAAAAAGATCCCGGCCCTGATGCTTACGGCCCATGGCCTGAACCCTGAAAATCTGGTTGACTCCGTGAAGCTTGGAGCCAAATCCTATATCCCCAAAGACAAAATCAGCGATATTGACTTTTATCTGAAGGAAATATTAATTGCCCGGGAAAAGGGAATTGAAAAATCAGGCAACTGGTTTGCGCGTTTGGGATCTTACTTTGATGACCGATTCGGACATGGATGGAAAAACAAGGACAAAAAATTCTGGAAAGAATTCGATGAAACATACAAGGTTTCAAAGGATGAGCTTCAAAGGATCTTGTAAGTTCCATCGCATATCGACGTCTTTTCATGGGTCCCATATTTAGTCCTTTAAAAAAACCCGGGGATATGGCAATTTCCTTGTAAGGGCCTAACATATTACCTTCAAGCAATTTGACATATTCTAAACTTCTTTTACCCAACATCTTTTCTCATGATAGTTGCGGCCATAAAGCAATTAATTGTAAAATATCCTTTCAGGTGAATGTTCATCAGTAAAAACTCCTATTTCTCATCTTCCGATGTGAAAGGGAAAAAGGGAAATGGCAATTTCCTAAACGGCAATTGTTGGAAAATAAGGATCATCTCCAAATTAGTTGATTGATGATCAGGATTCAAGGAGTCCAGGGGTCCAGGGGTCGAGTAAAAAGGTGCGAAGCGACTTTTTACGAGGTTGTCAAAATTGTCAGTACCATATTAGCCCAAAGGCGGCAAAATTACATAAGGAGGGGGGAAATGCCATATTTTCTCAGCCCGAAGGTGCTCTTTGGCAGGGGCTCATTGAAGAGATTAGGATCAGAAATGGAAGGGAAGGGCAGAAGGGCGGTACTGATTACGGATAAAACCATGGTAGAGTTTGCCGACAGACTTGTGGAGACAGTTAAGAATGCTGGTTTTACGGTCAAGATCTGGGACGGGGCGGAGCCTGATCCCTCTCTTGAGGTGGCGCTTGCGGGCAGCAGGATCCTTCTCGATTTTGAACCCCAATGGGTCATTGGTTTTGGCGGTGGATCAGCCATAGACACTGCAAAGGCGGCATGGGTCCTCTATGAAAGACCGGAACTGGCAGGCAAACCTATTCTACCGAAGGTCGAACTAAACCTGAGGCAAAAGGCGAGGTTTTTGTCCGTGCCTACCACCAGCGGTACTGGTGCGGATGTCACCTGGGTGGCGGTGCTTACCGATACGGTCAAGAAGCAAAAACAGATATTCGCACATAATGACATAGTGCCTGATATATCTGTCCTGGACCCGGAGTTTACAATGGGTATGCCTGAGGAATTGACTGCAAGCACCGGCATAGATGTCCTGGGTCATGCCGTGGACGGCTATACATCCAAACAGCAGACCGACTTCAGCGACGGACTTTGCCTGCAGGCCATGAAAATGGTCTTTGAGTGGCTTCCCAAGGCGTGTCGGGACGGCAATGATCTGATGGCCAGGGAAAAAATGCAGAATGCCGCCACCATAGCCGGATTAGGATTCGGGAACAGTAATACAGGGCTTTCCCATGCCTTAGCGCATTCTGCAGGAGCCCTTTTTCATGTTCCACACGGCCGGGCAGTGGGAATCGCGTTGCCATATTCACTTGAGTACATCTCTTCAAATCCGCCTTCTCCAAAGGCTCCCGACCCTATAGAACGGCTTGTGATCGCCGCTAAATTTGTTGGAATTGATGCCGGGTCGAATCAGGACAGGACCCGTAAATTTATTGAAAAAATCAGGGACCTGGAAAGAGAAATCGGTGAACCCTTAAGCCTGAAGGACGCAGGCATCACGGAAAAACAGATGAACGAAGGCATGGATACACTGGTCCATCTCGGCAGTAGGGATCCAAATATGTTCACGACCCCTTGCGAGTGCAAGGGAGAAAGCCTCAGACAGCTTTTCCGGGATATGTGGAAGGGAATTTAGTTTTTAGATATGACGAAAGGGAGGGAGCCATGGCGTTAATGACAAAAGAGCAGTATCTATCGAGTCTGAGGGGGCTTGGGCATCGGGTGTTCATTCAGGGAGAAAAGGTAGAGAGCGTTCCGGATCATCCCATATCAAGGCCGCCGGCAATGGCAATGGCCGAAACCTATCAACAGGCTGAACAGGAGGATATGAAGCCGTTATTCACTGCGCAGTCTCATCTCACCGGTGAAACGATAAACCGTTTTACTCATATTCAGCACAATATCGAGGATCTTGTAAAGAAAATCCTTATGCTGAGAGAGATGGGCAGAAAGACGGCCTGTTGTTTTCAGCGGTGCGCGGGCCTGGACTGTATGAATAGCGTATATGCCATAACTTATGACCTGGATCAGGAATATGGAACCCGATACCATGACCGTTTTGTGGATTTCATGAAATATATACAATCAAACGACTATTTACCGGCCGCCTGTATGACAGACAGCAAAGGAGACCGAAGCCTGCCGCCGTCGAAGCAGGAGGATCCTGATCAGTACCTGCATATTGTGGAAGAGAAAAGAGGAGGCATAGTGGTACGCGGGGCAAAAATGCATACCACCGGCGGCGTTAATTCGCATGAAATAATAGTAATGCCGACCAGGGCACTTCAGGAAGATGATAAGGCCTATGCAGTGGCCTTTGCCGTGCCCGCAAATACTGAAGGTGTAACCTTTATCTACGGACGCCAGCCCTCGGATATGAGGCGTCTTGAAAAGAATCGATCGGATACCGGTAATTTGTATTATGGTGGCTGTGAATCCATGGTGGTTTTTGATGATGTCTTTGTCCCGGAAGAACGGATATTCATGAAAGGGGAATATCCTTTTGCCGGTCGTTTGGTAGAACTTTTTGCAGCACACCACAGGGCCAGTTACGGCGGGTGTAAGGTCGGGGTGGGAGATGTCCTCATAGGGGCTGCAACGGCCATTGCAGAAGCCCACGGAACGGATAAGAGCGCCCATATCAAAGACAAAATAGCGGAGATGATCCATCTTAATGAGACGCTTCATGCAGGAGCTCTGGCAAGCGCGGGCAAGGGCTATAGGACACCATGCGGTGCTTATGCGGTGGACCACCTGCTGGCCAATGTCTGCAAACTCAATATCACGCGTTTTCCTTTTGACATATCCCGTTTGGCCCAGGACATAGCCGGTGGTCTTCTGGTCACCATGCCTTCTCTTGATGACCAGGATAACCCGGAGATAGGTCATTATGTGAAGAAGTATCTCGTGGGAAAATCAGGCGTGGACAGTGAAAAACGTGTACGCATATTGCGTCTTATTGAGAATATCACATTAGGGACGGGCGCGGTCTCCTATCTGACCGAATCCATTCATGGGGCCGGATCTCCACAGGCCCAGAAAATAATGATTACAAGATTGGCCGACCTTGAGTCTGCCAAGTCCTGCGCATATAAATTGTGCGGGCTTTGATTGAGTGTTGAGACCGATCCGTAATATCTTCCGTGCCATATTCGACCATTCCCTTTAAAAACAAGATTCAGGAGAAACAACATTATTAAAGAAACCATGTCGAGGCAGGAGCGATTTGATGCTGCCGTGGCCCTTGAACGGCCGGACCGGGTGCCCGTCATGCCTTTGATGACGGCATTTGCCCCTCGAAGCCAGGAAATTACCCAGGGGGAGGCGTGGCGTGACCCGGAAAAGGGCTTCAAGGCGATGCTGGATACTTTTAACGATCTGGGGGGATTCGACAGACTCTATAAACCCAATCTTTTCTGGCCCATGATCGGGGGAAGATTTTGTTCCTCACCTGTCAGGGTGCTGATCCCGGGAAGACAGCTTCCTGAGGACGCATTGAATCAGATCGATGAAAAGGAGCTCTTCAGCCGAGATGACTATGATAAGCTGGCCGCATTGGGCTGGAACGCCTTCTGGGACGAACACTATGAGAAAATGAGCGGGGGGCGGCCCTTAGAGAGGGTCATATCGGCCCAGAACCGCCTGTTGGACGAATACATTCGAGAGACGGAAATCTACCACAGCCAGGACATACATCCCCTGTTCGGAGCTTATGTGGATTCCTCCATTATGGCGTTTTCCATGGCACGAACCCTCACACAGTTCACCATGGACCTCTATGAAGTGCCGGACAAAGTCAAGGCCGCCATGGATGCCTCGTGCGACGACCTTATCCAGAACGCCCTGGATGTGGTTTCAAAGACAAAAATTCCGCTTGTCTTTATTGTCCTGGAACGGGGCTCGGGATTCTATTATCGTCCTGATATCTTCGAGCAATTCGAATGGCCGTACCTCCAGAGATACGTGGATGCCTTCTTATCAGAGGGTTTGACCCCGTGGTTCCATTTTGACACGGACTGGAGCCTGAATCTCCCTTATTTAACTCAACTGCCAAAAGGTAAATGCGTATGCGATCTGGACGGCATGACCGATATTTTCAAGGCAAAGGAGGTACTTGGTGGACATATGTGTATCAGCGGCGACGTTCCTGCATCTCTTCTGACTCTGGGAACTCCTGAGGACGTCCGTGAATACTGCCAAAGGCTCATCGACGAAGTGGGGCGGGACGGGGGGTTCTTTCTGACAACCGGTTGCGAGTGCCCGATAGATGCCAAGTTTGAAAATGTAAAGATGATGATCGATGTGGCAAAGACTTATAACGGGAGCAAGTAAAGCTTATGAGAGAGGTGGATAAGATGGAAGAATTGAAAAGGGCTTTTTTAGACATGAAGAGACAGGAAGTTCTCGATCTTGTCAAAAAGGAAATAGAATCCGGGACAGAATTACTTGATATCCTCAAGGCATGCCGTGGGGCTATGGAAGAGGTGGGAAAAAGGTTTGAGACAGGCGAATTCTTTCTTAGTGAGCTCATATATTCGGCAGAGGTCTTTAAGGCCGTCAGCGCGATACTCGAACCGGGCCTCGTGTCAACTCGGGAAGATGAGGACTCCAAAGGCGTCGTTGTCTTTGGCACCCCAAAAGGGGACATCCACGACTTGGGTAAAAACATTGTGATTACCATGATGCGGTCCCAGGGTTTTACTGTTCATGATCTCGGTGTTGATGTCCCTCCAGAAGTGTTTATAAAAGAACTTGAAAGGACAGAGGCGAGCATCCTTGCGCTTTCAGCGCTGATTACGCCGGCCTTTGTATCGATGAAGGAGGCGGTCTCGCTTCTGGAAGAAAAAGGGATGAGAGATAACACCTTTGTGATTATCGGTGGAGGTGTTACAACGGACTTTGCCAGAAAAGAAATCGGGGCCGAC
This sequence comes from Desulfobacterales bacterium, assembly GCA_021107495.1. Taxonomy (GTDB): domain Bacteria; phylum Desulfobacterota; class DSM-4660; order Desulfatiglandales; family Desulfatiglandaceae; genus JAIOSR01. Next base: position 8,508 of record JAIOSR010000441.1, read on the forward strand.
GCCCAGACACTGGATCCCACCGAGGCGGTCCGGCTATGCAAAGAATATGGCGAAAGGCGAAGTTAATGCTGATTATCGGAGAGAGGATTAATACCAGTCGAAACGAGATCAATGAAGCCGTAGAGAGGAAGGATGCAAACTTTATAAAGGCCGATGTCAGGGCTCAAGTGGAGGCAGGGGCACGGATCATCGACATCCATTGGGAACCTAAAGGCTGCAGCGGCCCTTCTGGGCAAGGACGAATACTGTATGGATTACATCAGGGCGTTTAGAGAAGGGAGGCTGGGAGATTGAAAGGTCC
>JAIOSR010000397.1 GCA_021107495.1 Desulfobacterales bacterium
AAATTTTTGTTTCCAAGCATCTCCACAAATGTCTCGATGCGAAAGGCCGTCCGGCTGTCTATTTTTCCAGTTCTGTCTCCCTCAAGGGTGAGAACCGGTACGGGCAGGCTTTCCCTGATAACGATATCATAGAGCTGTCTGTAACAAAAGGTCTGGGTGTAGTGAATCACGCCGTCTAACTTTCGCTCCGTAATGGCCTTTTCAATATCTCTCAGCCTTCCGTTGATATCATAGGGATAAGTGTATTCGAGATATTGATCGACTATGTCTTTATGATCAAAAGGCATGCTGAATTGCCTTTGCACTTCATTAAAAACCACCCTCGCACCAAAGGATTCAATGGTCTCATAAAATCCGCTGAAAATCGGAGGTACGCCTAAATATCCTAAGCGGATTTCCCCTTCTCGCGGGTCTCTTTTGACAGTTCCGGACAGGAATTGATCCAGGCTCTTTTCAAACTCATCAGGGTCGCCGCCAAAATCTGAACTGCTTACCAGAAACAGGTGGTTCTCCAACCCGGTCACCACATTTTTACGAAAGGTGAGTTCATCCAACCTTTTTAACTTGACTCTTATGCTTTGTAACCTCGATCTTGCCGCCTCAATTTCGGCCCAGGTAGTCGAAAGGATTTCCCTGAGCTTTTCTATTTGGGCCAGCAATGCCTCCCTGTTACGGCCTAAAGGATATTCGAAAGGAATCACCTTCACACCCTTGCGAACAAGCAATTCGCCTAACGCAATGGTGTTACTGCAATCACCTCCGGTCACTGCGATAACCGTCCGAATGCCACTGTTAATGACCGTGGAGTAAATCCCTTTGATCCACGCACATATATTGTGCGAAAAACCCACCGCCTCTGCCTGGCTCACAAGTTTTTTGGGGTGTTCGGAAGTAACAAAGAGGTTATTTAGGTCCACCGGTTTCAGACCGGCGGCAAGGATCACCTCAATCGGAACGGTAGCAGTAATGCCGATCGTGTTTCGAGTTACGTGTTGCGCTATTTTTGTTATGGGACTTATTTTCATCGTAACACTCTAATTGAGCTAATGCCCAATTAAGAAGCAGTCAGAGATAAGCGGTCGGCCTCCAGATAAGGACATAATTTATTTTTAACTCTGTGCGATACGGTTGGTTTTCGCCTTAACGGAATGGAATCTGAATTCGGGGAGTTCAAGGCAGGTCAACATATTGTCAAATACGGCACCTGTATCCAAACCGACTTTGTTTTCCATAACCAGCGGCTGTTGAAATGGGGTATGGCCGAAAATGACATTCTTCCCAAAATCGTGATTAGAGTAGATAAAGGGATCGCGGATCCAAACCATGTCTTCAACAGACTGTTTTTCCAGATCCACGTTTGGCCTGAACCCCGCATGAACAATGTAGTAATCTTCAAGTTCGATATATGTTTTCAAGGAATGATAAAATGCCATGTGATCCGGGGGGACTAATTTATTTTCTCCCTTTGGTTTATCGGCTTTATAGCTCGCCATTGTGCCCCAACCTCCGTTTAAGAAAAAAAGCCCATTATCCCGGCCTGTGAGATAATCAAGCAACATTGCTTCATGGTTCCCTATAAGACACTCGATCTCTGTGGAACTCCTCGTAAGGGATAAGATGAAGTCCACTACCCCTTTGGGATCTTCACCCCTGTCAATGTAATCGCCTAAGAAGATAAGCCGGTCCTTGCCCGGCCTCCAGTCGATTTTATCTATGAGCCGCTTCAGCATGTCTAAGCAACCGTGTATATCACCTATGACAAATATTCTTTCGCTTTTCATTTGAATCCTGGAATAACAGGGATTCGGTCCCTGGAGTCAAGGCGTGTAAGGCCTGCATTCTTAGCTGCGTTTAAGGCATCTCTGTATTCCCGGGCTGTCAGTCGCCTGTTGATAAATTCGTCTTGATGTGCGGTGCCGCATGGTCTGTATTGATCCATCACATTCATGTAGGTATTTGTAGAAATATTGTCTGCAAAAAATTCCATAATTTCTTCGGTTCCGGCCACACGGTTAGGCATGACCAGATGCCTCACGAGCAATCCCCTTACGGCCACACCTTCATGATCAATCACCAGATCCCCTACCTGGCGATGCATTTCCTTGATCGCTTCCGTGGCCACTTCCCGATAATCCGGCGCCTGGCAGAATCTGTCTGCCCATTTGCCGTCCCAGAACTTAAAATCAGGCATATAAATGTCAAAAATCCCATCCAATAGTTCAAGGGTCTCCTTACGGTCATAACCGCTGGAATTATAAACCAGAGGCACTTTCAGGCCTTGCTCAACTGCTAAAATCAGGGCTTCAATGATCTGAGGGATCACATGGGTGGGGGTAACAAAATTGATATTGTGGCACCCGTTTTTGGCCAGATGAAGCATCATGGAAGCCATTTGTTTGGGCTCCAACTCCACCCCCTCAGCTAAATGGCTGATATCATAATTCTGACAAAAGCTGCAACGCAAATTGCAGGAAGACAGGAAGATTGTGCCCGAACCGTATCTCCCAACAAGGGGCGACTCTTCTCCAAAGTGGGCATTATAGCTGGCCACTTTGGCCTTCCTTCCCGTGTCACAGAAACCTGTTTCTCCCTTTAGACGGTTAACGCCACATGCCCGGGGACAAATATGGCATGACCCCATGAGGCTCACTGCCTTTTCCGCACGGATCCGGAGGTTGCCTTCACTGTTAAGTTTCAAGTAAGAAGGCGCCATGATCCTGAAAACCTTAAATAAAGCACCCCCCCCCTGACGGGACTAAATACCTGCCAGGGGGATAAAATGATTCAAAGACAGGCCGGAACGTTCACTAACCCTATTCTCTGGTTTGACCGAATATCCTGAGCAACATCAGAAACAGGTTGATAAAATCAAGGTAAAGGGATAGCGCACCTAAGATTGCTCCCTTTCGAACCACCGCGTTATCCAGACCCGCCGGTTGTGTCATCGCCATATTTTTTATCTTCTGTGTATCATATGCGGTCAGGCCCACAAAAACAAATACGCCTATGTAGCTTATTATTATGCTCATTGCGCTACTCTGAATAAACATATTTACCAGAGAGGCAATAATGATCCCGATCAGGCCCATCATCAAAAAACCGCCCCAGGAGGTCAAATCTTTTTTTGTTGCCCAACCGTAGATACTGCATGCGATAAATGTCCCGGCACAAATAAAAAAAGTGCTGACTATGGAGGTACGCGTGTACGCAAGAAAAATAAAAGAAAGCGTAACCCCGTTTAAGGCCGAATAAATTACAAAGAGGGACGTGGCCGTACCTGCACTCATCCTGTTTATCATCCCGCTTATGGCAAACACCATTCCCAGTTCGGCCAATATGAGGATAAAGAAGATTACCCGGTTGCCGTATATGAGATTTGTCATGGTCGGACTGCTGGAAATATAGAAGGCCATAAACCCTGTCAGGGTCAGACCGATACCCATCCAGTTATAAACACTTCTTACAAAATTATTAACAAGGATATCCACCCTTGGTCTTGTGGTTGAAATCTGAGCCATTTTTTACTCCTAAAATTGATAATCCCGTAAAAAGTCGCTCCGCGCCTTTTTACTCGACGGAGGAGGGCTATCCCTCCCCCGCCATTTGAAGTGAATTCAAATGGTTCCACCCCTACCCCAAGGCCGGGGCTTAACCGCCCTCGGCCTGCTGATGGACTTTTTACGAGTCCATCAAAATTGATAATCTCTTAAAAAGTCGCTCTGCGCCTTTTTACTCGGCGGAGGAGGGCTTCCCCTCCCCCGCCATTTGAAGTGAATTCAAATGGTTCCACCCCCACCCAAGGCCGGGCCTTACCCGCCCTCGGCCTGTTGATGGACTTTTTACAAGTCCATCAAAATTCATCGATATCAGTTTTGTATTCTGCTGATTTTTTAACCACACCTTACAATACATTATATCCACTTCAGATAAGAACTTCAAGTTTTGAGTTGAATTTTTGGGTGAAGTCGCTAAAATCTATCAAATGAAAAACAAGAAACTCTACATTGTTATGGTCGGCCTTCCTGCCAGGGGAAAATCCACAATTGCAAGTAAGCTGAAAGAAAACCTGGTCAAGGACGGCACCAGGACGAGGATATTTAATAACGGGGACCTGAGGCGAAAATTCATCCGTGAGGACACATCCTACCCGCAATTTTACGACCCTAAAAACATTGAGGGGGCCGCGCTGAGGGAAAAAATAGCCATGATAAATATAGAGAAGGCCAGGCATTTCCTCGGCAATGAAGGGCAGGTTGCCATACTTGACGCCACAAATGTCAGCCTGAAAAGGAGAAAAACGGTCACAAGCCTGCTCAAAAACCACACCATCCTTTTCCTCGAATGTATTAATAACCACAAGGACATCCTCGAGGCAAGCATCCTGAGAAAAATCTCCCTTTCGGAGTTCCGTCACATGGAAAGGGAAGCAGCTATCCACAGTTTCAAAAGGCGAATTGATTATTACAATACAATATATGAACCCCTGAAGGATGAAAGAAGTTTTGTTAAGTTGGATTCTCTGAACAATCAAATCTTGGAAGAAGTCATTACCGGTGATATTCCGTATTATGAGCGGATCAGGGATTTTTTGGTGACCGATACGGTCAAAAACCTCTTCCTGATCCGGCACGGCGAAACCTACTTTAACCAGGAAAACAGGATCGGAGGGGATTCCGGTTTAACGGAAAATGGAACGGACCAGGCCTGGGAGCTGGCCGGGTATTTTAAAAAGAAAAAGATCCCTGTCATCTTTACAAGCAAAAAGAAGAGGTCCATACAGACGGCCACCCCCATAAAACAACTGCAAAAAGACTGTATGATTATTCCATTGCAGGAGTTTGACGAAATTGACAGCGGAGTCTGCGAGTGCATGAGTTATGAAGAGATACGCAAAAAAATGCCACACGTGTATGGGGAAAGGAAAAAGGATAAATACAACTACATCTACCCGGGGGGAGAAGGTTATGTCTCCATGAAGGAGAGAGTTGACATGGGCATAAAAAAGGCCCTCTATCTGAGCACCAACTCTCAGAATATCATGATCGTCGGCCACAGGGCCGTAAACAGGATGATCCTTTCACACTTTCTCTATCGTCGCAAAGAGGATGTCCCTTTTATCTACATTCCCCAGGATAAATTCTACCACATTGCAGCCACACAGGACAAAAAGCTGTTCCAGCTAAAGAAGTACGAATTAAAAAAAGGCGACAAGTGATATCGCTGGTGCGCCTGGGGTGATTCGAACACCCGACCTGCGGATTAGAAGTCCGCTGCTCTATCCAGCTGAGCTACAGGCGCGAGTTTTTCTTATATTATCATATCATCTCTAAAGCTTGTCAAATCATAACTAATGTCCAAGCTGATGTAATCGATGATCATTTCCGTTCGCCTTTCGCCCTGCGTCTTGCGCCGATCATGCGTACGTCGCAGTGACAAAGGATGAGCGCAACAACGCAGATGCGTGTTTTCCAACAGCCTCCAAGCATCATCAAACGGTTGATCCATTCCGGCTATAGAATCGATTGTCGAATTTGTCTATTGTACGGCATATTTGGGACCACCCCGTTTTCACAGCCGTTTAGCACCTGGCGAAGAACCTCATTTGTATCATCTTCCAACCGGCCCATGATCTCTGCAAGGGTCCTAAGATGGACCAGGCACTTTCTCGACTTTTCCTGGAAGGGCAGTTTGAGGGAGGGGTCTTTAAGAATACGGGTCAATTTGTCCAAAAAAAGTGAATCAAGATGAGCTGTGTTTCTATAAAGAAGTTCGATCCATTCCCTCTTAAGGGATTCAGGCATTTTGTCGTATCTCGCAAGAAGATCAGGGTCCATACCCAAATACAGAGACCTTTTCAATTGATCAATATAGCCGCGTATTTCTTTGACGTGCTCATCGTTTGCGGATTTCCCTGAAAGCAGTCCATCCCATCTCTCCTCGATCTGCATCCGAACCCAGTTTTCACCACCTTCCGGAGGCAGGAAGAGGCTCAAGAACTTGTTCTGCATAAAAATCAAGTCCCTTTCCATTTCATCAGATGCCCCGCCCATATCTCGTAAAGCCTTGTTTAACGCACGCACAGCCTCGATCTTCATTTTTCTTTGATCAGATTGCTCAAGCAGGACTCCTTCCCATTGTTCCCTCAGGGACCCTAATTCCAATTTGATAAGCGAAAATATCAACCCTGACTTTGTGATGACATTTCTTAAAGAATCCGCAAGTATATTGCATGAATTGATCTTGTCCTCAGCCAACTGACGCATGGCCTCCACTGACTGCTGCCTCAACTGGTAGGAAAGAAGCTCCGTGCCTAATGCACGGGAGAGTTTCTTTATGATCCGGGTCTCCGGACTCCCGATCTTGATCGTATTGGGCTGGAAATGGATCTTTATAACGGCGATTACCACATATTCGCTGTCCTGCCAGAGAGTTTCGCCTTTAAAATTCGGTGGGTATTCCAGGTTTGGGCTGTTACCGAGATACAAATCTTCTTTCCGGATCAGTACGGGTTCCATATGGTGGAAATCTTCCCATACACCATCAACCTGAAGTCTGACGCTCCGGACGTCGTTGTTGGGATTTTCCGATGTCCAGCTTTTCTGTTTCTCCACACACCAGGCCATTGCCTCCAGGGGACGGTCCGGTTCATCCCTGTATTCCTTCCAGGGTTTTCCGGGGGGATTATAGTCCGACTTTACCGGCAGACCCCAGGATATGACCTTTCTCTCATCATCAATGATGCCGGCCGTAATCCGCCTTGCTACCATTTCGGGGGGTTTGCCTATCCGGTAAACGGTTCCTTTATAGGCATTGGGAAGACAAAACAGGATGGTCTCTATGATTTCCTTACAGGACTGCTCCAAAATTGCCTTATCAAGCTTTATGGTCAACTCATTGTTCCTCGTATCATTTTTGGCCGTGCGGATGCGCTTATTTGGAAAATGCAAATATCAAATCGTGCTAATTTATACCTTTTTTTGGCTTTGTCAATAAGAATTGAACACCCTTGACATTCCTGTATATGAGTGTCAAATAAAAGACATGACAGAGAAAGGGATCTTCATAGAAAAATTACCTGAACTGAAGGAACCACTCCTTATTGCAGGTTTTGACGGTTGGGGCAACGCCTTAGATGTCTCAAGGGCCATGGCAGCCTACATGGTTCGCAAGTTGAATGCCGAACATTTTGCCTCAATCAACCCGGATCTCTTTTATCACTATGATACGAATCGGCCTTCCGTGGAGATTGAAGACGGGACATTGAAGAGTATTTCAGCGCCCGGGGGCGATTTCTATTCCGCACATACCGGTTCGCATGGAAAGGATCTTATTATCTTAAAGGCCAGGGAACCAAACCTCCGGTGGCTCCATTTTGCGCAGGAATTACTTTCACTTTGTGAAAGATTAAACGTCAAAACAATCATTACCCTGGGGAGCATGTATGACAACGTCCTCCATTCGGACAGGATTATCTCCGGCATAGCCTCAAACCAGGACCTTTTTCCCAGGTTAATACAGAAACACGTTATCCCCATAAACTATCGGGGCCCAAGTGCTATTCATTCAACCTTGCACTCGGAAAGCACAAAGAGGGGTTTTGAGTGCATCAGCTTATGGTGCCATTGTCCTTACTACCTTGAAGGGACTACACACTTCGGGCTCTTGGCCTCTTTAGGGAACCTGCTTTCATTCATAGGGGATTTTGAACTGGACGTGGAGGAAATTGAGGAAAGTTGGAAAGACCTCAACAGGCAAATTAAAGGTATAATTGAAACAAATCCAGATTTCCAGGACATGATAAATAATCTTCGAAAGGCAAAAGTAAGAGGGTCGTGGGCAAGCATGAAAGAGTCAACAAAAAAGGGGGATAAGATCATACATTTGGAAGACTTCTTAAAACCCGGGTAATTGACGATTCTCTGTTGTCCCTGCCTGCCGACCTTAATTATTTTCTTTTTTTTACAACCTCCACGAGGTCCGACATAATACCTCCGGCGCTTCCCTGCAAAAAAATATCCGTGACGCTATCTGTCAGATGTGTACGTTCCTTGTTGATCTCAATGATTTTTGCCCTGTTTTGTTTGGCAATGCCCGGGATGGTATTAACGGGTGAAACCACGGCCGAGGTTCCCACCACCATCAGGGCATTGGCCGATGAGGCAAGCTCAAAGGATCGGTTCATTGCATCTCCCGGAATTGCCTCCCCAAAAAAAACCACATCCGGCTTCAGGATTTTTTGACACTCACACCGGGGAGGAAGTTCATCTCGCTTTTCTTCGCTCTTATATCTCTTGCCACACCACAGACAGCTAAGAGTGCTTGCGTTTCCATGGTATTCGATGACCTTCGTTGAGCCACCGGCCTGGTGCAGGTTGTCAATATTCTGGGTGATAATGTAATGGAGATACCCCATTTTTTCCAGTTCCCCCATTCCGATGTGGGCAGGGTTGGGCCTTGCCTGATTGACCACTCCATCCATCTCTCGAAGCATTTCCCAGACCTTTTCGGGATTGGCTCTAAAAGCTGCAATTGTGGCATATTCCGCCGGATCAAATCTATCCCATAGTCCCCCGGCACTCCTGAAATCGGGGATCCCGGATTCAACTGAGATACCTGCGCCCGTCAGCGCAAGAGTCGATTTAGAAATGATGATGATATCGGCAGTCTGTTCAATCAATTTTTCCATTTTTTCACCGTTAAAGAGCCGCATAACCTCGCTGTGGCCCGAATCACCTGTCTGTGTGCAACGCACAGGCAGGCGGCGGTCCTCTTTATAATTCGGCCCTGGACAGCCCCCTCAAAGTCAGCTCCTATTATGTTTAGCTGTCCCGCCTGTGCTGTATGTGCTATAGCATAAGAATGTCGGTTTTGGCCACTTGGCGTTTGGAATATCAGGGTTAACCCTAAACCGGCTCAAAAAGAATCTTTCCTTCGGTATTGTTGTAAAATTTGAGTTTGGCCTTAAGGGTTTTTTGCTCACCAAAAATGCTGACGAGTTTCACTTCACCATCATCCAGTTCAACCAGATCAACATCATCCAGGACCTTTTCTTCCTTACCGTTTTTTAAAATAAACGCATGCGCTTCACACATTATAACCCTCTTTTTCTGAATATGATCGGTTCACGTTTCAAGTGCCTTCAGGGCTTCCCTTAGACAATCGGTGCTCTTGACGGTAAACTCTACCATTTTTCTCATATGTTCCGCACTCTCTTTCTTTCCCGCCTCGTCTAATTGCTCAACGAACATCCCGTATTCCTCCTGATGATGATCATTATGCGTAATCCAGTGTTCCATTCTGATTTTTGCCTTTTCAACAAAATCCATTATCATAGCCCCCCTTTTCATTTATGTTTATTTACAAATTATGAGATGTATTTTTCTATGTCAACCCTAACGACCCTAATACGGGTAAGTAAATTCTTCCTTAAGGAACCAACATCAAAAACTGTTGACTAAAAACACTCATCGGGTGTATATAACACTTCGATTTAAATGGCATCACAAAAGCCGATTAGGTCATTACCCATTTTGCTGATATCCGGTTAAGAATCTTTATGTCATATGGAGGTTATAACATGGAGGAAACACTGAAAGGGAAAAAGATTCTGGTCGTAGACGATGAGCCTGATATACTGGAAACGTTGGAGGAAATATTGGATATGTGTCTGGTTGACACTGCTCCCGATTTTGACACCGCAGAAAAATTTCTCAAGGATAACGACTACGATGTGGCAGTCCTTGATATAATGGGGGTAAGGGGCTATGACCTCTTGGAATTGTCCAACCGGAAAGGCATCCCTGCATTAATGCTCACAGCACATGCGCTCAGTGCTGAAAATCTGGTAAGATCCATCAAGGGAGGGGCACAGTCTTATGTGCCTAAGGACAAAATATCTGATATTACTACCTATCTTTCTGAGATATTGGTAGCTCGGGATAAGGGGCCCGAAAAAACAGGCACCTGGTTTGCCAGGCTCAAACCATTTTTTGACAAAAAATTCGGGACCGGGTGGAGAAAAGAACACGAAGAATTCTGGAGGGATTTTGATAAGACATATCACGTCACAAAAGAAGAAATAGAAAAGATTATGTAGCCTGTTGATCGAAACGTTTACCAGTTCGGTAGCAGGGGGGATCCTTGTGAGGACTATTGATTTGTGCTCAAGGGGAGCTTAACCAGAAACCTTGCGCCCTGACCGGCATCGCTATCAAGAAATAATCTGCCACCCAAATCTTCTACCAGCACCATTACACCGGCCAGGCCCAATCCATGACCCCTGACCGGACACGCATCTACGGTATCCATCTGAAAATAGCACTCAAATATTTTTTTGTGATAGGCGGAAGGTATACCATCACCATCATCTTTTACGGATAAAACGAGGGAGACATCAGTTTTCTCGATCCTTAATTCCACACGCTTTTTTCGGTATTTCAATGCATTACCCAAAAGATTCCGCAATATTTGTGACATCTTTACTTCATCCAGACAGATTTTCTGACACCAGAGGCTTTCATCTATTAACAGCCCGAGGCCTTTTTGCTCTAATATCTGCCTTAATTCTTCGAATTCATTGCATTTTTTTATATTTTCAGCGGTTTGGTCATCCGCAAGATCAAAAACTTCTACCATGGTCTCCCTGACCACATCACAAATTCTGCAATTTGATAAGTTAACAATCCCTTCTCTGGATCTTCCCAATTCCAGGGCGTCACCAACGAGTGTCTGGGTAACCCGGGTGTTCCTAAGTGCCCTTGTCAAGACCTTTTCCTGCAATTCTGTTAGGGATCCGTATTTTTCACGCCTTTCCAGCATTGATGTTAGCCCAGCTTGAATCACTGCCAGGGGTACCTTAAGATCATGAATCAAAAAATCTATCTTAATCCTCTCTCGCCGCTTAGGAACATCTTGCTTGTTTTCTTGATTGCTATGTGGTGAACCCTTGGTTCGAATGGATTCTTTCCCTTCTTTTTTCTGACCTTGAAAAGAACTTGTTCGGCTTTTTCGGAATCTATTAAACATGTTAAGCCCCTTCAAACTTATCTCAAAACTTCAAAAGTTCTTGAACCACTAAGCCTGAAAAACGATCCCCACGTAACCCACAAAACTGCTGTCGGGCCGTATGTCATAACTTGTAGTATATTCGATCTTTTCTCCCTTTTTGGCGCCCAGTTCCTTCGCTGCCACTATGGCAGCACCTGCGGCACCGGAACAACAGGCATTTTGATTTTTGAGTGCCTCATGAATAACTCCTTCCCCGTCCAATTCCAACATCAACTCCACAACACGCCTGTCATTTGTATGTTTGACCCATTCAACGGCATCTTTGCCAACCCCTTTTGGCATATAACCATAATTATGTCCGTAATGAGTGAGGTCGGTAGACCCCAGGACAATGATGTTCCGGCCCATACTTTTTGATACTTCAGCAATCCTTTTTGCGATCTCCAAAGAATTTGTCCCGGGCGGAACACCGATGGGGACAATTTTGGTCCCCGGTAAGAAATATTTTATAAAAGGCAACTGCAATTCTATTGTGTTTTCCGACTCATAACGAGAAGCCGTCTCAATTGTAAAATCAAATTCAGAGGTCAGCTTTGTGGCAAGCTCATTATCTATTTCCAGATCCCCAAGAGGTGTGGCCCACCCTCCTCTTGTCATGACATAATTATTGCTCCCCGGATGAAGGTGTCGCCCAAAAATAATACATGTATCCGGTTCATCTTGCCGGCTCAGACACTTGATCACGTTACAGGCAATTTTTCCGGAAAAATACCAGCCTGCGTGGGGAACAATTCCTCCTAACAAAATACCGCCATTGCCGGGACATGGAAGACAGGCATCCGAAAATTCCTCAATGGCTCGGCGGCACTCAGATTTTTTGCCGGGATACCAGGAACCTGCAAAATCGGCCTTTCTAACTTCCTCCATGGAGTCTCCCTTAATGGTATTGAAGGTTTTCGATTGCAGCTTGACTATTATAAAAGCCTATATTTAAACACATATTTTTCAACAGTCAATCAACAAACGTCATACCCCTTGCCGTCATAGGTATTTGCTGATAGGTTATTTTATTAAAGAAATTTTTTGAAAACAAGAGGCACGAACCATGAACTTTGATATTACCCAGTGGATTGTCAAAATCCCTGTCATTTTTTTCGCCATCACCATGCATGAGTATGCCCACGGCAGGGTAGCCCTGTTGCTTGGGGACCCTACTGCGAAACAGATGGGCAGACTTACACTCAACCCCCTGCCCCATATTGATCCTTTCGGAGCAATCTGCCTATTTCTTTTTCACTTCGGGTGGGCCAAGCCTGTACCCGTAAATCCCGGATACTTTAAAAACATCAGGAAAGGCATTATTCTCATGTCCCTTGCAGGACCCTTTACCAATCTTGCCATAGCCTTTGTGGCCGGACTACTCATACGATATCTTCCGTTCCCCTGGGAAATCTACCTTTCTGCGCTGCTGTGGCTGATACTCATAAATATAGGTCTCGGCCTTTTTAACCTGCTGCCGATCCCTCCCCTTGATGGCTCACATGTCCTGGAAAATCTCCTTTCACCGCGGGCCGCACAGAAATACAGAAAAATTGGACGTTACGGGCCAATGGTCATCTTGGGAATCGTTCTGCTGGACAACTTCGCCCATACCGGGATCATAAGCCGGATATTGCTCGGCCCCATGTTCCACCTGGCCCATATTTTTGCCGGCGACAACTTTTTGCGTTTGTTGCCCCTCCTGCGCTAAAGGATAATAGCTCAATAAATAGCGGCGTTAGTCCATAATGGAAGGACATACGGATTATTCCCATTCCTTACCGTTTTTTATTAACTCCTCGAAGCTATACACCTCACGCACTCGCCATACCCACTCTTGCCGATTTGTTTGAAAATCTCGCGCGGATTGTTGGTACAGCTTAACACACCGTTAAAAAGGACCTGCCCCTTGTCCGCCGTCACATAATCCAGTATATAGCCGGTATGGGTAATAATAAGTCCCATCTTGGCGCGCTCGCGCCTCAAATCCATCTTGCACATCTCCTTTTCCCTGGGAGATGCGTAGCCTTTTTCCAAAAGAGAGGCAATGGTGTTACCCACAAGAGCAATATTTTCCAGATCCACACCAGATTCAGGCTCGTCAAAGAGCATAAGATCAGGGCCTTGCGCCATTAGCTGGAGCAATTCGGATCGCTTTATCTCACCTCCTGAAAAGCCTGCATTCACATCCCTTTCCAAAAAATCCAGGAAATTGACCTGTTCTGCCAGGTCTTTCACATCCACTGCATCTTTTGCGCAAATCTCGACCATCTGTCGGGTCTTTAAACCGTTTATGGTGGGCGGCCTTTGGTAAGACATACCAATACCCAGCACTGCCCGTTCGTTAATTGGCATAGATGTAATATCTTCGCCCTTGAAGAATATTTTTCCTCTTATCACCTTGTACTGGGGATAGCCCATAATAGTCATCAGAAGGGAGGTCTTTCCAGACCCGTTCGGACCAAAGAGAGCATGCGTCTCGCCCGGTTTGATCTCCAGATCAATATGGTCAAGAATTAGTTTATCCCCAAGTTGCACCTGCAAATCATCAATAACGAGCATCTTGAATTTCCTTGTTCCGGTAGTTATCGACCAATTCCGATCCCGAAATTGCAGGCACTAAGAGCCCAAAAACGCACCAGGGTGCTCAATATGCCAATGAACAGGGCCCGGACCAGGGCATGGAAGTGGCGGTTTCTTGCTTTTATATTTTTACAATGTTCGGGATAAGATTACAGGTATGGAAGTATTTTTACAAGACATAAAATCGATCAGCTATTTTATTAGACCTTCCTAAAACGCCCATGCTTCAGACCATTAACCAAGAAAAAAAGTAATAGTTTAGCCCTCTGCAATGTTACTCGGTTTTTCAAAGGTCTAAAATATTACGAAAGGACAGTTTAGGTTTTAATTATTGTATAAGAATAATGTGAGCACAACCTATAAAAATATTTTCTTAATGTTCAACAGCTTAATTCCGCATCAGTAAAACCCCTGCCTATTTTCTCTTCAACCGCCTAAATTTCTATCTCCAATCCGTCGTAGGCCATGTGGACGTCTAAATCGACATCTTTATCGTAAAGTTTTACGTATTTTCTTCCGTCCAAGAGGGATTTTTCAAGGTCTTCGTCATTGTAGGTGTGTTCGTTGTGGAACAGGCAAAGCCGTTTTACGTTGGATCTCACGGAAAGTTCCACGCCCAGCATATTGCTCGAATGCCCCCAGTCTTTTTTTTCATCGATACAATCCAAAAGGGTATATTGAGCGTCGAAAACCAACAGGTCAGCATTCCTGAAAAAATTGATAAAAGAATATTCTTCGCTTTCGGAATCTTTTTTATGCTCGGCATCGGTAGAGTAAATAATTTTTTTACCGTCTTTTTCAAAACAATACCCATATGATTCTCCCGGATGATTTTGCTTCATGCCGGTCACCTTATGCCCGGCAACCAGGTGCTCTTTATTAATATCGAGGACTGTAAAGCTGATATCTCCGCGCATATCCTTGAGAGATAAAGGGAAACTTCGGACTTTCTGCTGATCAATAAAGGCCTGTTCCATCTCGGGATGAAATCCGTAGATTTTTATCTTATTTCCCGGAATATGTGCCGGCACGAAAAAAGGAAAACCCTGGATATGGTCCCAATGCAGATGAGATACAAACAGGTGAAAGGTTTTGGGGAATTCGATTTTCCCTTGTTGAGCTAAACTTGAAATATAGTTTCCAAAATCTCTCAAACCCGTGCCGCAATCGCAAACGACAAATTCCCTGTTATCCCTCATTTCCATGCAGGAAGTGTTGCTCCCAAAACTTCCGCTTACCGAGAACGGCAGTTCATTATCGATAAACAGGTTTATCTTATCGTCGGTATCAAGTTCGAAATCCCGTGATTTTTTTAAGGCATTAAATAATTTTTCGCGTATTAATTGTGCAGTAATGGAATTTGAGATGGAACCACGTGTACCCCAAAAATGAACTAACATAATATTCACCCCATTCAGCAGGTCAAAAGACTATTTTACAACGGTTCCTCCATTATGGACTAACGCCTCTACTTATTGAGCTATTACATCTTCAGGGCAAATTCATTTGTTCATCAAGGTATTCCGTCCACAATTGACTTCGCATTTCATCAATGACCTTAAACTTCTCACGTAAAACGGCTATTAGCCCGGGATCATGCCTATTCATCTCCATTTCCAAATCGGAACAGATATAGTGGTGGCATATAAACGGCCTGCATTCCGGATCAAGAATACATCCATGGTCACCTAAAAACCAGCATCCTTTCTTCTTCAGTATCTCTCTTTTCCACCTTCGCTCTCGTCCCGACAATTTTAGGAAGAGTATATCCTTCTCGTTGAAAAGATAACTAACCCTGGAGCAGCATGGTGCTTCACACTCGGCACATATTCGTTCCACATAGCTTTTCTGAAAATCGACTACTTCTAACAGCAATCTTTCCATGCTGCTCACTATTTCCGATACCATATCCCCTGCTCTCAATTTTGTTGAATGCTGTCCTGACTTGGCGTTTCCATTTTCCCTATTTCTCTTTCCATATGGGACTTCGTTTCTCCTTGAAGGCCCTTATCCCTTCTTCGGCATCTTCCGAAGCGCAAAGACGGGCAAAGGCCTCGTTCATATATTCAAAGGCCTTGCCATAATCTAAATCCGCTGCCGTATAGAATGCCTTTTTTGCTATCTGTAAGGCCACAGGACTCTTTTGCGCCAGGATTACACTCCACTTACGGGTTTCCTTGTCTAAGTCGGCGTCAGGTACCACTTTGTTGACAAGCCCCATGCTTAATGCCTCCTGGGCGGGGATCAAATCGCCGTAAAATAGTAATTCAAGGGCTCGCTTTCTTCCTACGGACTGGGTGACCGGGATTACCGGCCCAACGCAATTCAGACCGACATTGATGGCGGTCAGACCCAGACGTGCACTTTCGCTGGCAACGGCGAGGTCAGCGGCCGCTACCAGCCCGGCTCCGTTTGCCGCGGCAACTCCATGGACCTGGGCAATAACGGGTTTGTTTAAACGGCTGATTTCAACCAGAGGGTGTTCCATACAATCTATCCAATTACGATACTCCATAACACTCTTATTGAAAAAATCACTAACATCAATACCGGCACAAAACGCCTTGCCGGCTCCTTTGATTATAATGACTCTTACCTTTGGATCTGAATCAAGTTCATGAAGGGCCCGGGTGAGGTCCGTTGCAAGAGAATAATTGAATGTATTGAGATTCTTCGGACGGTTAAGGGTTATTTCAGCAACAAAATCATCTCCAATTTCAACAATAACACTTTCGTAACTCATGTTGTAACTCCTTTCTTTAATAAAGTTTTGAATGAACTACCCCGCCGCAGAGCAGCGGGGTATCCCAAGAACATTGACCCCCCAAGGGGAGGGGGATTAAACACTGAGAGATTAAAGCCTATACCAGATCGCATAATCGACAGGGAAACATTGAGCAAAGCCTTTAGCTCAATTAGGGTCAAATTTAATCCACCAAAATATATTTGTCCAGTACCCGCATCAAACATTGGCTTTATTGACGATTATGGTAGTTCTTAATATTCAGCTAAAGTTGTCTCACAAGCAGATGGCCGGCTCGCCGCTATTTGTAAGTGCAATCTCTTATTCTCCTTAATCCCTTGCATTTTTGCCACGGCTACCTTTGCCATTCTCAACCCAGTTGGGAGTCGACGCCTTCGCGGAATCATATTTCGGAATGTAGGGCTTGAGATCCAATATCGGCGTATCGGCAAACGCGTCTATCTTGTCAATCTCGACTACATTGTTTTCCACTGAAAGGACCCGGCAAAGGGATAACGCAATCGGATTTGGCCGGACAGGTGCACGGCATGCAAATACGCCCGTCAACGGGTTCTTAATGTTTCCACGGGGATGGACTTGGACTGTGGAACACTTCTCTGGCTTATCACTCCGGTTTAACCACCACATGACCCACACATGCGAAAAGCCATTAAGGCCCTTCAGAGCCGGCAGAACCTCCTTTTTCAGCACCAGGGTCGTGCGTCCATTAGCCTTATAAACCGAACCAATTGGTTTTATCGTGAACTGGTTTTCATCCATGTATTTCGATTCCTTCTCAATAGCCGGGCATGGTAGCGCCAGAAAACCGATTATGACACGCAGCGCAGCAAGCATGGCTGTGGATTCAAAACAATGGTTCATCAAGAAAAATAGAATAATTTAGCTGAATACTATCATATTTAATAAAAACGAATCAACCGAATAGAGGCATTTCGCACTAAACCATATTCAAACGATTCCTTGACTCGTAGGTCGTTTTAGGATCAACATTCCATTTTCATTTTTATTCATCTGTATTCCCTTTGCCGGCAATAAAATCAGGCTTCATAAATGCAGGTTCCGGATATTTATAAAAGCCTTGGTTTGACTTAATGCCAATTTTACCTTCATCCACAAATTTTTTCAGAAACCCGGCATTTTCCCTTGCCTGGTCATCATCACGTTTTTCCGCCCAGTAATCAGTGATTTTCCATACTGTTTCAAGGCCCACACTATCCATTATTCCAAATGGTCCCACCATGGTATGCATAACTCCCATCCACGAACGGTCTATATCCTCAACAGAAGCAATTCCTTTTGAAGCAAGGGAGAGTGAAGATTCCAGCAGGGCCATAAGCATGTTGTTAAAAACATAGCCATTGTGCTCTTTCTTTAAAACTATGGGTATCTGTCCAATTTTTTCAGCAAATCCTTTTACCAGTTCAATGGTCTGGGAAGAGGTCCCGCTATGGGGCATTATATCAACGATTTTTGAGATAGCTACATCATGGAAATGAAGGGCGCACAAGTTTTCAGGTCGTCCTGATTCACTGGCAAACATTGAAGGAGTCAGAGTGGAGGTATTGGTGGTAAATATGGTTTCCGGTTTGCACAACCGGTTAAACAGGGCAAATATTTTTCCTTTTAATTCAGGATCTTCAGGTACGGATTCACTGATAAGGTCCACATCTTCGGCTGCTTTTTTCGCATTATCTGTAATTATTATCCGCAAAAGTGCATCCCCTGCTTCATTGTTTGAATATTGCTTGAACTTCACCATTCTTGAGGCATTTTTTTTCATTCTTTCAAGCGCTTTTTCCAAAATCTCCTTAGAAATATCATACATAACAACATCATATTTGTTTAAGGCACAGAGTAATCCAATCTGCTGCCCCATGGTTCCTGCTCCAACAATAAGGATACGTTTAATATCTTGAATTTTCATGATTTCTCCTTTCCCTGAATCATTGACCCCTTGAATCATGAAAAAACAAGCAACTCTTTTAGGAAATGATCCAGGTACTCTTTAAGCTGAGTTGTGAGTCGTGGTCTGTGAGCCTTGAGTTGTTACACGATGCTGTTTTACTTACTGATGGTTATGAATTCACTTAAATCTGATTTGAGGATTCTTTCCAGTTCAGAATAGTTTTCCGCTCTTGTTTCTGTAAACAGAAATCCAAAAACGGGGTATTCCTTGTAATCGATTTTTCTTAATTCGAGAGGTTTCTCGAAACTTGATAGCAATTGATCATAGTCAAATTCCGCAACCTGAGACCCGTCGACGCCAGTGGAATTGTCCAGGACGATAATGCTGTAAAGCTTTCCTTGTTTGTTTTTCAATATCTCTGCCCAGTCAGGTCGATTTTGGGTAAAATAATACACATAAGGATTGAATCCGTAGGCAGAGAAAGTTATGTCGGGTGTGGTACACCACCCCCCAAATCTCATTGGGTTGATTTCAATGGGTAACACCGAACCGTTACCATTGCGTCTGAGTTCAACATGGACAGGGAAATTTTTTACCTTCGATAGTCTTCCGATTTCCATTAGAAATCTGGAAAATTGATCCATGTTATCTTCTATGATTTCTTTTGATGAGATATAAATACGATCACTTACATCTTCGCCGGAGGAAAACACGTGCTTCAAAATATTCAGGATGACCGGTTCACCTGAACTATCAAAATAGGCATCAATTGCGAATTCTTCACCTTCGATATACTGCTCTATAATAAACGAGTTGGTATTCAGGACTTCTGCCGGGTATAAATCTTTTGCACAGAGTATCTCAGTATTGATAGAATCTATTGTCCGGTCCCATTGTCTTAAATCTGAAACCTTGTAGACTCCCATGCTGAAAAAACCAACACTTGGTTTGATAATAAACGGCATGGGAATATTTTTAACGGACAGATCTCGCAATCTGTCCGGTTGCACCTCTCTGAAGTAGAAATCGGGATACATTTTTTTTATAAGGGTCCTGAACTTTGCCTTATTCTTGAATAAGTCTATTTTTTCAGGAAGATTTGTAAAGGATAGATGTTTGGCTATCCAACCGATAGAATTTTCGGATGTAGTGTAAATCTTTAGATTATCAGATGTTTTTGCTTTTTGAATAGCACTCTTTTCGTCAAGTAGATAAGGTTCATTAATAATTCCCAATTCTTTTACGACTTCCGTTTTAACAACAGGATAAGAATATTCTTTGATTGTTTTCTTTAAGAATTCTGAAACAAATGGCTTATCTAATAAAATCATTTTTCCTCCACATTATTTTTTTGTCGCAAGTCGCATTTGACAAGGTCAGACCGTCCATTTTTCATCAGGCAGGAATGCTTTTTGATTCAATTTTTTTAGAGCCGGCAGATATTTATCTTTGATAAATTTTATAGGCTTTTACCATACAATTTGTCAAAAATGAAGACCTGACCCCGGTGTCTTCCTTTCACCAATCGGGTGGATTGAATTTGGTTCAAGCCGCTTTTCAAAATAAAGCTTGAATTTAATTAAAAGAAGGTTATTATATACAGGTAATCATGAGGGCTCGCCTTTATGGGCGGGCTTGTTTCGTTCTAAGGAAACATTCCATTTGTCAAAAGTGGCAACCTGAAGTTTGGAACCATGCAAATTTTTTGAAAGGAGGATGTCACTATGGCCGACGGAATCGTAAAATGGTTTAGCGATAAAAAGGGATTCGGTTTTATTGAGCAGGAAGACGGTGGCGACGTATTTGTTCACCATTCCGCCATCAACATGACCGGGTTCAAGAGTCTTGATGAAGGCGACCGGGTGAGCTTTGATGTAGAACAAGGTAACCGAGGACCTTCGGCCCAAAACGTTACCAGGCTGTAATTCGCTGAAATACGGCTATTAAGGGCATCTTGTTGGATTTACACGAGATGCCCTTTTATTTGATCAATGATTGTAACGACACAGATTCAAAGTTCAGTGGTTCAACACAAAATAGAACCATTATCTGTGCCGGGATCCGGTTTGCGGACCTCTTTTCAAAGAGGCGCATTTTTATTTCTACAATGAATTAGCCACGCTCTCCGAGGCGCAGGCCCTACGGGCCGGAGGCCCCAAACCTGCAGGCGGACGGCAGGCAAGAACCTTAACCCGTCGGCGCCTTACAGGCTGAGATTAATCCGGCAACACGGTTGCCTCGCTCCATATTTCGGGGCAAGGCGAGCATATCGCCGGATAAATTATGACAATTCGAAAATAAGTAAAAAATCCACGCACAGATAGACCGTGTGGTAATGTCATTCCGAGGCGGAAGCCGGGGAATCTTGAATCTGCAACTGATTATCATCTAAAGATTTCTCGCTTCGTCCTTCAGGGAGTAAACCCCGACGGATCGGAGGCTCGAAATGACATATAAAGATAAATTTGGGGGTATTTAGGTTAATGGGAAATATAACAGATGAAATGGCAGAAAACGGACTCTCCATGCTCGAAAACGTGGATCCCACTTTAGCAAATGATCACGAAGCTTTTCCTGAACAGGCGGGCAATGATTACGATG
Source organism: Desulfobacterales bacterium (assembly GCA_021107495.1). Taxonomy (GTDB): domain Bacteria; phylum Desulfobacterota; class DSM-4660; order Desulfatiglandales; family Desulfatiglandaceae; genus JAIOSR01. Next base: position 20,901 of record JAIOSR010000397.1, read on the forward strand.
AAATTGACGATCAGGCTCAAGACAGTCAGAACTTTATGGAATTGTACGAAGAGAGTCTGAAAAGCATTCAGGAAGGTAAGGTCATCAAAGGAGAAATCGTTCAAATAGACAACGAATTCGTTCTGGTTGATATCGGTTACAAATCGGAAGGGCAAATTCGCATCAATGAGTTTATGAACTCGAATGGCCAGTTGACGGCCAAAGTGGGTCAGAAGGTAGATGTCCTTCTGGTGCGCAAAGAGGATAAGGAAGGACGAATAATTCTTTCCAGGGAGAAGGCTGCGGCAGTCAAAATATGGGACGATGTTGAAGAAACCTACAAGAATCAGGGTACTATCAGAGGTAAAATCCTTTCGAGGGTGAAGGGGGGGCTTTCCGTTGATATTGGCCTACAGGCTTTCTTACCCGGGTCCCAGGCCGATCTGAGGCCGATCAGGGATTTGGATACCCTGATAGGAACTGAAAATGATTTCATGATTGTGAAGTATGAAAGAAGGCAGGGGAATATAGTGCTGTCCCGTCGGGCCTTATTAGAGGCGGAGCGAAAGGCTCTTCGGGAAAAGACACTTGAAATCCTGGAAAAGGACTCAATTCTTAAGGGTATTGTCAGAGGTATCGCCGATTTTGGTCTGTTTATCGATCTTGGCGGCATTGACGGCCTTGTCCATATCAACGATATTTCCTGGCGCAGGATTCGGCACCCGTCGGATATGTATAATATTGGCGACGAACTTACGGTCAAGGTATTGAGTTTTGATAAAGAAAAAGAAAGGGTATCTCTTGGTATAAAACAGTTAACGCCGGATCCATGGCAAGAAGCTCAAGAGAAATATACGGCAGGGGTCAAAATCAAAGGCCGTGTCGTGGGTCTGAAGGAATACGGCGCCTTCGTGGAGGTCGAAGAGGGCATGGAAGGCCTGGTTCACGTGTCTGAAATGTCATGGACAGGAAAAATTAACCATCCTTCTCAGATCTTGAGCGTCGGAGATGAACTGGAGGTCATGATCCTGGATATCGATTCGGCAAAAAAACGGATTTCTTTGAGCATTAAGCAGCTTGAACCGAATCCCTGGGATAGTATCACTGAAAATTATCCCGTCGGGACCACCATCGAGGGTAAGATAAAAAATATCACCGACTTTGGTATTTTTATCGGTATTGATGAAGGTATAGACGGTCTTGTTCACGTATCTGATATGACATGGGGCAAACAGATAAAACAGCCTTCGGAGCTTTACACAAAAGGCCAGGAAGTGCAGGCGGTTGTCCTCAACATCGACAAGGAGATAGAGCGTTTTTCATTGGGAATCAAGCAGCTTACGCCCGATCCCTGGGATGCTATTCCCGAAACATATAAACCCGGGACTCTATTTGAGGGTAAAATTACAAATATCACCGATTTCGGCCTCTTCGTTGAACTGGAAGCAGGCATAGAAGGCCTTGTCCATATCTCTGAATTGCCCAATGACAAAGAGGGCAACCCGCTGTCCCATTTTAAGGTTGGTGATGTGGTTCAGGCCAAGGTTACAAGTATCTCTCGAAAGGATAAAAAAATTCGACTTTCCATGCAAAAACTGGACGGAAGCACCGAAGAAGATATCTGCAATTATGTGAACAATCATAAAGGGGCCACTTCTAATCTGGGAGAACTTTTAAAAGAGGAAATGACGAATCAAAAAGAGCGGACCCTGCACTAAGAAAGGGCTCCAAGTATAAATTAGGCCATTAATGGCACCTGCCCTGCGGCACTTTTGAGGGTGTGCGTCGCGAATCTTCGGATTTCGGGGTTACAGAAAAACCTCGCGATATGCAGCCCTCTTTTTTTTCCATTTCTGCCAACATGACGGTTTTCCGAGTGAATGGATAAAGGGAGGGACGGGAAGCTCAAGATGACCATTGCCCTGCGGAATGGATCTGTTCTTGACAACCCTTAAAAATCCCTGTCCGGAATTGTAGGCTCATGACTCGTGAAACAATTGGACGTGTATCGAGATAGAAGGCTTAAAACCTTGCATCCGTGTTTCAATTGAATATAATTTTTTTTTCGCTAAAAAGCTTTATACAGGCATCTACCACCTCAGTATCATAAAGGACACCCCTATTTTCTGAAATTTCCTTTAATGCCTCATTCAGACCGAGCGATGGCCGGTAAGGGCGGTGAGACGCCATAGCCTCAATAACATCGGCTACAGCCAAGATCTTTGCTTCTATAAGAATATTTTCACTCGAAAGCCCTCGGGGATATCCTGAACCGTCCGACCTTTCATGATGTTGAAGTACAATTTGGGCAATCTCCCATGGAAATTCTATTTTCTTCAATATATCATAACCCAATTGAGGGTGATTTCTAATAAGACTGCGCTCAATATGCGTTATTTGACCCGGCTTACTCAATATCTCTGCCGGAACGCATATCTTTCCAAGATCATGAACAATCCCGGCCATACTGATTCCATTAATCCGTTCTTCTGAAAGGCCCATTTCCATGGCTATGGAACGTGAAAGTTCGGCAACTCTCCGTTGATGCCCCGCTGTATAAGGATCCCTTATTTCAACGGTCAATGACATCGCCTGTATAGTCCCATCTAAAGCTTTTTTTAACTTCTCAATGCTTGTGTTGAGTCCCTCCTCCGCCCTCCTTCGCTTTGTGATGTCTCTGATAACGCCTTGCAGTGAAATTATTTTGTCATCTTTTTTTAAAGGGGTAATATTGATTTCCATAGGAACAATATTTCCTCTTCCATCCACTTGATTAATCTCAAAATTTTTTACTATTTTTCCCGATAAAACATTCTCTATGGCTTCCAAGGCTTTCGGCATTTCACTCGAGGGAGTTGTTGTCTCAAAATGTTTTCCGATAAGATCTGCGGGTTTATAGCCATAGAGCTCTTCCACGTTTGGGGTCACATAGTTAATAAAACCTAAGGGTGAAAGCTGAAAAATCACATCATTAACGCTTTCTATTATGCCCCTGAATTTTTTTTCTGATTTACACAACGTCTCCTCGGCTTTTTTTCGCCATTTTATTTCCTGCTTAAGTTGTTCGTTTGTCTTCAAGAGTTCCTTTGTCCGCTCTTCTACCTTTAACTCTAACTCCTCATGAGCCTTTTGCAGAGCTTCCTCCGCCCGCTTTTTTTCAACTTTGAATCTTCTTTTATCAAGTCCATTTTCTATTGTTTTTAGGAGTTCCTCTCTTCCGAACGGCTTTATAACATAATAGTAAGCGCCTTTCTTGAGCGCTTCAATGGCTGATTCCGTGGATGCATCACCGGTTATGACAATCACAACCGTATCAGGACTATGACGAGTCATATGATCCATGACCTGGAAACCGCCGATTTCAGGCATAGCTATGTCAAGGAGTGCAAGGTCAAAATTAAACTTGTCCAGATATTCTATGGCTTCCATTCCACTATTAGCTGTATGTATTTCATAGTCACAGTCACTTAGTAATATCTGAAGGCTTTCACATATTGACGAATCATCGTCGGCTATAAGAATTATTGGTATGTAAGTCATTGTTACTCCGGAACTCAACAATTCCTGATTGTTGAGATTGATTTGTGAACTCTTTATGAAAATAAATGAGGGTTTGGTATCCACACCTTTAGCTCGCTCAGTGCGGTTGACGAAGTCAGATATGGGTCTTCGCTTGCCAAGGAGCGTCGCTGTATCTCTTCCAACAACTTGTTTAACGACCAAGACTCGACTTCACCTTTCGGGGCAGGAGGACAATCAGACACGTGCCCCCACATATGTTGCAAAGCATTCCTAAGGCCACCAATCGATGGGGACTTCCTCAACAGCACAGTGACGCCCTTTGCCAATTCAGAAAAGTCGTGACGAGGTTTCATCCCGGATACATCCCTACCCAACTTCCTGTAGAGATTTATGTCGCGTGCAAGCACGGAATATTTATGGTGGCTCCATAACTGCTGTGCGTTTTTCGGCAAAGGTATACGGCCCTGCTCCTTATTCCGATATTTGCCCTCGAGTATTTGAAACTGCCGGAAGGGCTCATCAATATATGTTCCCGGCCACACGCCTTTTTTGGCGCGCGTAATAACAGGGGATTTATCAGTAAAGCCTCTCAACGACATTTCAGATGCTAATAGCCGGTGACGTTGCCTTATCGCCCAGCCATAACCGACCCAGCGAACAGTCTCGGGATGGTTAGAATAACCCTTCTTCTTGTTCACAATAATCGATACGATTCCATGGAGCTCACGGTGCTCCCCAAGTAAACTCTGCCGGTTTAAATATCCCGGGTTGATATCCCATATTCGCATTTAGTTCACTGATCCATAGTGTGATGTAAAACACCGGGTGCCTGCCAGAGGCAGACAAGAGTCAAGTCGGGCTGATCTTGCCATGAATTAGCACTTATCCTTTTCTTATCGTCCTGGAAACTTAGTATATTAACTTATAAAATTTCCTTTAGCAGGTTTGGGGAAACGTCACCGTCATCGTAAAATGTCATCTGCATATCTCTTTGACTCGTCCTACATCTCCACTAGTTAATCTTACTTTTATACCATGAGGATGTGAAGAAGACTTTGTCAAGATATCCTTGACAACTCCCTCGGTTAATTTACCACTTTTTTGGTCTTGTTTTAATACTATCTTGACCTTAAGGCCTTTCCTTATATTCAATCTTTTTTTTCCATCCATAATAATCTTGTATCCTCCAAACTGCTATCAAATAAAACAACGGGGTTAGTTCTTCGTTCTTGATTTTTAACGTACTGACTTAGTTTTTTTTCATTAATTATTTTACCTTTTTCAATTCCTTTTGAAAAGGATCTACATACCTGTGATAAGAAACAGTTTCTCCAATCTGTCAAGAATGAAGCCCTGACAACTCATTTTTTATGACCCTTTTTTTTGTCAGACAAATAGTGATGCCATAGCATTCTTGCCGCAACTGACCGAAAAGGACGCCATACCTCAGCAACTCCGGATAGTGTAGATGGCGATGGATTTTCATGAAGTTTCTTCACTTTTCGTACTGTATTAATCAGTGCAATGTCCCCGGAAGGCCAAACATCCGGCCTACGCAGGGCCATCAAGAGATAGATATTTGCGGTCCAGGGACCGATGCCTTTGATTCGAGTAAGTGTGTCAACGGCCGTAAAGTCATCCATTCCGGATAAAGCTCTTAGGTTAAGCTCGTCCCCAAGGATTGCTTCGGCAACATTGATGCAATATGCAGCTTTTTGTCGAGTGATACCCAGCGACCTCAGATATGACGAACCCCCTTCCAAAAAACGAGCTGGTGTAAACGGTACCAAGTTATCGACGATTCGACGGTACATAGCCCTAGCCGAGGCAAGAGACACCTGCTGTTCCAGAATAATGTGGATCAATGTCGAAAAACAAGGCTTTCTTGCCCAAAGGGGCGGCACACCATCGGCTTCGAGTAGGCGCGCTAGATCGTTGTCGCGGCCAGCTAAGTATACTGCGCCTTCCGTTAGACTCTTCTTTGTCAATGATATAGTCATAATTACTATCCTCATCACGCTAACATGGCGGCTAAACTGTCGGCAAAAGAGCGGAGCGGACTTGTCATCCCGACTTCAGTCAGGTGTTACGGACATCCCGTAATCCACGTAACTATGGATAAAAGCTATGCAAGGAACTCATCTAAAGTCGGAATGGAAAAACCGGCTCGTATGGGGTCAGGAGAGCTATTTCAACTTCGGCGTTACAATATTGCTCAAGCATTCCGGCCACACGATCACGAACCGAAATGGCCCGTTTTTCACTGTTCTCTCCGAGTCCATCGATGTTCATGACCATGGTTTCCGTTTCTTCAGTAATTCGGGTCTGAAATCCGTTTCGCCAGTTCCACCGTCGGCACATTATCTCTTTAGTTTCCGTGACCACGTAGATGATTTCTTCGGGATCAGCGTGATCGGTTTTCTCCGGATCGTTCAAGGGCGTAAACCGTTCACTTCCGTCTGCAAAACTAAGTTCCAGGATTTTCCCAGCCCGGTGTATGTCGTCACCACCCACAGGTAAGACACCTCGAATGGAATTATCGTTCATGATCGCCACCGCCTTGTTAATAAACGGGATGGAGACACCAGGTTTCTGAACCCGCTTCAGAAGCGCAAGGTGTGCAGGTGGGAACTTTTTAGGATTGCATCCCAACTCCCGGTAAGTATCGTTCCAGATGGCAGTTCCCGGATCCGTCATCAAATCTATGGGACTGGAGGACGCATCGGCAAGAGCTTCGTATAAAAGAGACTCGAGTTGTTTAGAGATCCCCTGGTTGTTCATCTTGCGAGCTACTACGATACCCCGTCTAAAGCTAGGAAATTTTTCGAAAACCTTTTGATCTACGCGTGTTTCGTGCATCAATTTTGCCTCCTTCAGTATAGCAGCAACTCTTCTAGTAATTTTTAAAAGTTGGCTTTACGTTTAAATATGCCGAATCCACCGCTAAGTTTACCCTAACGTTGCAAAAGTTGAGGATGCCGCTCGTAGATCCCGTCTCAGCGGGGAGATCTAAGGCGTCGAGGGTGAAGCTGTAGTACTTTAACGCGAACCCTTGACCGGTCTTCGCCAAGGCTACGCCCCGGCAGGCAACGCAGGAGATGTGGCATCCTCGACTTTCCCATCGGG
>JAIOSR010000098.1 GCA_021107495.1 Desulfobacterales bacterium
CCAGTTCGTATTGGGCGTTAACGGCCTTTTCCATTCTGCTAAAAATCACCCCATTCCATGGGCAGGTGTTTTGTCATAATGACAAGGTTATGAGGATTTTCTTCCCGGTCCAGCACATAATCTTTAAGTACCGCCTCTTCGACAAAACCAAGTTTCCTTACACCGTTGATGATAGTGGAATCCCTGTCCTGGACAAGGCGCATAACGAGCATCTTGAGTCCGATGGCCATGGCTAAGTTAACCAGATCAAGAAGCATCCAGGTCCCTAAACGTTTCTCACGAAACGAGGGATCAACGGAAATCCTTATCTTGCCGATATGACTTTTGCCGCCGTAGGTCTTCATCATCAAGGCTGCATTGGCGATAATGCTCCCTTTCAACAAGGCCACAATAGAGATCACCCTTTTCGGATCCAGGTTTTTTACCCAGTCATCAACCAGCCTTGAACCGGACACATCATGATTCAGAAACCACAGGTCATCCTCGGACAATCGCTTGAACATGCCGGACAAGGCAGCCTCATCCCCGTCCTTGAGAGGCCTTAACGTCACACCGCTTCCATCCTTGAGAATGACCTCTTTCGGATAATCCTTCATCACCTCTTTAAGACTTCGAGAATATTCCATTGATCGGCACTCCTTTAATGCAGACTTTACGACCTTGCGTAAAACCAGAGTAAATGATATTTATGGTTTCAGTCAACCCTAACGTTGCAAAAGTCGAGGGTACTGCAGATCCCAGGCGTCAAGGGTGAAGGCGTAGTACTCTACTGCGAACCCTTGACAACAAAGGAGATGCGGTGCCCTCGGCTTTCCCGACTCGTCGGGGCGTAGCGTAGCGAAGACCGAAGGTAAACAACACGGCGATTTTTAAGGCCTTGCTCCAACTCACAAAGAATGATGTCCTTAAATGCCTGTGGAGCCCCACGGGCAAGCCCGTGGCACCACTTAGTTTCGCCGATTCGCTTTGCGAACGGCGGGACTTAGTGGTACGACATCCCGACCTCAATCCCGCCCACAAAAGGGCGGGACTAAAACCGTGGCTTTCTGCGGTCGGGGGGAAAAAGTGCGGAAACCTTAACGCATAAAGGTTTTTAATAATATTAAGCCGTGTTGTTTATGCAACGTTAGGGTCAAGGCCAATGATGGCATGTTGTGAAGCGGGAGATTGGGAATGAAATTTGCGGAAATCCGAAGTTACCTGCCTGTTGCTTTTTTTATGGCCTCCTTGGCCATGGGAGGCTGCGCCTTGACAAAACCGGTAATGCCGCCTTTAGCTTCAGTGGAAGGAGTTCGGGGTCATTTCCGTATGGGCAGGATAATTAATTTAGATACTGGAAAGGCATTATCCTTTGACCGTTTCATAGACCAGCTGGAATCAAAAGGCCTTATCTTTATCGGAGAAAAGCATAATAATCCGGAGCACCATCTTATACAGGTCCAGATCCTCCAGGCATTGCTGGCTCGATACGGCGACTTAAGCGTTGCGATGGAGTTTTTTCAAGAGCCCCGGCAGCCGGTCCTGGACCGGTATATGGAAGGAACCTCTACAGAGTCTGCTTTTTTAAGGGATGTGGACTGGCGCAAGACATGGTCCTTTGATTACTATTTTTACCGGCCTCTCATATTTATGCTCAAGGAAAAGAAAAGCAGAATCCATGCCATCAATGCACCGAATAATATTGTAAGAAAAGTGGCAAGGTCAGGTCTCGACAGTCTGAAACCCGAGGAACGGAATCAACTGGCAAAAGACATTGATCTTTCTAATGAGAAACACCGGGCCTATCTCAGGGATGTTTACAAGCAGCATACCAGTCAGGACCTGAAAAAATTTGACTATTTTTACCAGGCTCAGTGCGTCTGGGAAGACACCATGGCCGAAAACATTGCTGAATATTTGAAAGAGAACGAACAAAGGATGGTTGTTTTTGCGGGAAACGGACATATAATAAAGGGATACGGAATTCCTGAAAGGACCCTGAAACGTGTCAGGGTAAATATGGCCACTATAGTGTTATATCCATTAACCGGCAGGACAACCATTGAAAAAGAAACCGCCGATTACGTCTGGCTGACGGGCGATTGTTCTCGCACACATTTTATGGGGCGGCATAGACATGCATCACCACAACCCTGATTTCCAATACTGCCCTGTTTGCGGCGGCAGTCTCAACACCTTGAGGTTAAAAGAAAATGAGCCGGCCAGGCTTGTCTGTGAACTTTGCGATTTTGTCTTTTATTTGGATCCCAAGGTCGTGGCCTGCTCTATCATTGAAATAGACGGCAAAGTTGTCCTGCTAAAACGCGACATTGAGCCCCAAAAGGGGAAGTGGGTAATCCCGGGCGGTTATGTTGACAGGGGTGAGGCGGTTAAAAAAGCGGCAGTCAGGGAAACAGAAGAGGAATGCGGGTTAAAAACCCGGATCAAGGACTTGTTGGGGGTCTATTCTTATCCCGGAAAAATCCCCGTTGTTATCGTCTATGTGGCCCGGTATTTAGCCGGGGACCTGAGCCCTAAGGATGAGACCCTTGAGACCGGACTGTTTTCTGAAGACCAGGTCCCGTGGCAGGATCTTGCCTTCCAAAGCACGGTGGATGCATTGAAGGATTATTATATAAACAAAACAAGAGGAGAACAGACATGAATATGAAACCGGAAAGAATCGACGGCCTGAGCCCTGAAAAAAAGAAAAACGTCATGCAAAGGTCCA
>JAIOSR010000183.1 GCA_021107495.1 Desulfobacterales bacterium
CAAGCGGTTTGACCTGTGAGAAAGACTGGATTTCAGTGAGCATGAAAAAAGATTTTGGTGTGGTGTTCAAGGAAAAATAAAAGGATAAAACTTTAATGAAAAAAGAGATACCAAATCCCTACACGGATAAACGCTGTTTCTACTGTGGAAGCGAAAACCCGGAAGGTCTTAAACTACATTTCTACCGAGATGATGAAACCGGGGAGGTATCCACGGAATATTTTCCGGCTCAACATTTTATTGGTCAGGGCAATATTCTGCATGGCGGCATTCAACTGGGTCTTCTGGATGAAATAATGGGATGGACGAGTTATGTCTATACCGGAGAAATGGCTGTCACATCGGATTTCAACGCCAAATTCATTATGCCCGTTTATTTGGACAAAACAGTAAAGGTCGTCTGCAAAGTCACATCCAGAGAGGACCTGAAAGTCCATATGCATGCAGCCCTGAAAAATGATGAAGGGCTGGTGTGTACTACGGCCACCGGAGTCTATCACATCTTGTCACCTGATAAATACCAGGCCCTTATCAGCGGCAAATGAGCAACAATTTTAAAAGAAGATTTTGTGGCCGGTAAAATCATATGATTTAAGTTTTTTATAAGGCCTCAACGGGTTTATGCCGTGTGGGGTTTTTAATTTGGAAAACGGGGTTTCAATGGAATGGCTTTCAGTCTGGCTCTGATTATCATATTGGGCCTGAGTTCGGATTATATCTTCAGGCGCATCAAAATTCCCGGTCTTGTGGGTATGCTTTTCGCAGGGGTCATTGTCGGCCCCTATGTGTTGGGCCTGATGTCCCCGGAAATGATGAAGGTCTCCGGTGATTTCAGGAAAATTGCACTTATCGTCATTCTGCTTCGGGCCGGGTTTGAACTCCGTCGTGACACCCTGAATCGTGTGGGGCGGGCCGCCGTCATCATGAGTGCGGTTCCGGCCATTTTTGAGATTTTCGGTGTTGTTCTGGTGGCCCCGGCACTGCTGGGCATGACCCTTATAGAGGCCCTCATACTGGGTTCCATACTGGCCGCCGTCTCGCCCGCCGTGGTTGTGCCGCTCATGATTGACTTTATGGATCGCGGGAGAGGGAACAAAAAGGGGATTCCGACACTTGTTCTTGGGGCCTCTTCCCTGGACGATGTCTTTGTGATTGTCCTGTTCACCGTGTTTCTGGGTATGTACGGGGGCATGGAGGGGAATCTCCTGATCAGGCTTTCCACCATTCCCGTTTCAATTGTGCTCGGAATTGTCATGGGACTGATCCCGGGATATCTCCTGCTGCGGCTATTCCAGAGATACGACTGGCGCCCTCCAAAACGTACGCTGGTGGTTTTGGGTGTGGCTGTCCTTCTTACATGGTTTGAAAAGGTGTGCGAGGCGTGGGTACCAATGGCCGGTCTGCTGGGGGTGATGGCCATCGGATTCATTATTCTGGAAAAATCCGAACCCATTGCCCACATTATTTCCCAAAAGCTCAAGAGACTGTGGGTTTTTGCGGAACTCCTCCTTTTTGTTCTCGTGGGGGCACAGGTCAACATCCATGTGGCCTTAAAGGCCGGGCTGGCAGGTGCCCTGGTCATTTTTTTGGGCCTCATTTTCAGAAGCGCGGGTACATATATTTCTCTTTTCGGTACGCCCTTTACGTGGCGTGAAAAGCTTTTCTGCGTGGTGGCCTATATACCCAAGGCTACGGTTCAGGCGGCCATCAGTGCCGTGCCCCTGGCGGCGGGGGTGGCATCCGGAGAGGTTATTCTGGCCGTGGCCGTCCTTTCAATCATATTGACAGCACCCCTTGGGGCCATCGGAATTAAGGTTTTTGGCGAGAGGATCCTTGATCACGGGGAACATTCGGTCTATCGGTTCAAGGAAATCCGCAAGAATCTGGGTCTTCCCAGGGTCGGGCAGAGTGTCAGGAATAAGAAGTCCGGAAAGGTATGGAAGGTGATCGAAGAAAAAGAGGTATGGATAGGAGATACAAAACAGACGCCCGCCATATCCTTACGATTCTGGAACGAAGATTCCGGTAACGGGCCGGGGACAGGAAAGACTTTGGCTGGTAACTTCAAACCAAACGACCGGAATTTCGAGGAGAATTGGGAGATCCTTTATGACTGGTGATGGTTTCCCTTGCTAAACGAAGGACACACCGGCATCGCCCCTATAATCAGCATACCTTAGGCCCGGAACACGTTGATAATTAGGAGCCTGCCGGAATGCTTGAACTTTAGAGGCTGTTGGAAAATGTGCAGATGCAAAAAGGGACGGGTCAAAGGCTCATGGCACAGGGCACAAGGAAAAGCAAGTGCCCAAGCTGATGTAATCGATGATCCTTTCCGTGTGCCTTGCGCCCTTCGCCTTGTGCCGAATATATGTACTCAGTCCGTGCTCTTTTTATCTTGCATTTTATCGAAGAGACTGTTTGTAACTTCAGCCACTTTTTCCCTGGGCACAAATGGCACCTGCTTTATCATACGATTGACCTCTTCCACACTCCTGTTGATGCTTTTAGCAATCATGTCAGGTGTAATTTCCTCTTCCGGAATACCGGTGCCGCATACAACGATAGAGCCCATGAGTTCTTCATCTGAAAATACAGGGATAACGCATTTGGTCATTTTTGCTTCACAAGAGACAATCACCGGTCTGCGTGTTTTCTTTGCCTCCTTTAACATGAATTTTTGTGTCCTGGCGCATATGTCGATCTTCGATTCTTTGTTCGCTCGAATCGCTTTACAGAGTTCGTGTCGCTCACCGCTTGCCTGAAGGATGAAGCTCTGCGTATCCACAAGTGCTGTCGGCATATCCAGTGCTTGGCTAAGATCGTCCAGAATTTGTTGCCATTCATCTTCGTCGTTGACGTAATAAAGATTCATTGTCCCCTCCTTTTTGTCGGTTATTAGGGATCGCTCAAAAATAACTTCGCAGAAAGGGCGCTAGGATTTAGGTTGGATTTGTACGGTTCGATTGAGCAAGGCCACATAAATAATGAATTATTTCAATAACTTTGCGAATGAGAACCGTACTAAGACAGCCTGAAAATGAGATGAGAAAATGTAAAGCTATTTTTGAACGAGCCCTTGGGTAAGTGGGGGAATATAAGCGAATAGAAAAGGTATGTCAATCATGTTCTCTTTCTTTCCGGTAATCCACGCCCCATCCTTAAGGCGTGAGCATGCATAAAAAAGGCAGGGACGATGAAGTCCCTGCCTTTTACAAATAAAGATACCGATTATTTATTTTTTCTAAACTTTCTCCTGAATCCCGCAAGGCCCAAAAGACCGGAACCGAGAAGGAGCATGGTGGCGGGTTCGGGGACCGGGGCAAGATCAAATCTAACTTCGCGATTCTCCACGAAAGCCAAATCAAGGTTGGAACCGCCATAGTCGGTCGCGCGCCATGCGTCAATGCCGGTTACATCCACCAAGGCGCCGATCATGGACCAGTCGCTCCCATCCAGTGCGCCTATCGCATAACCGTCGGTACAACAAGCTAACCACGTTTGGTTGGTATCGAAGATCGTTCCTCCTCCGGATACCGAGGCCCCTTCTTCATCCGTCACTAAAAAATCCGCTGTGTCGCCACCGCCAAGCTCAAAATGGGTGGTGGCCTGGCCCCCGGAGCCATCATTGGGCTTATCGTGCACCACAAACATGGAAAGGCCTTCGCTGGCGTTTACAAAAAAGATCTGCGTTAGCGAGGAGACTGGAAGCGGACCGCCGTTTGCGTCACCGTTGTAACTTGACAACTCGGGGTTACCCCAGCTGTAGAAGCCGGATGCAGTCATACCCGTTGTGAATGTATCTATATAGCCGAGGATATTGGCATCAAAATCCCCGACGCCGGTAGCGCTTTCCTGGGACACACGAATCGAAACTGCCTCGGCTGTTGTTATGAGTGCAAACCCTCCGATCAGCTCAATTAGAAAGATCGCAACTAACAACGTGAATAACTTTGAAATTCTCGTTATTTGCCGCCTCTTTTGTGGGCCTGCGAGACTGAAAACTGACATCATAGCACCTAAAAAGCATAACAACTTATTCATTAAATTCTCCTTTCTAAATAGTTAATAAGATCTCAAAACGAAAAACGCCTTTTCCTTATTCTTTACCCCCTTTCAAATTTTATTGTAATATCTGTAACCTGAAACCCTTACCTGGTCGTGTTAAGAGCTAAGTAGCCCGGCTGTCTTCACCCTATGAACATATACTTGCAATGACTGCACCTTGAAATAGTAAAAAACCCTCGGTTTTCCTTCCCTATCTCACGGGAGGTTTGGCTTTGTCTGAAAACTCCTGATAAGATGTAAGAAGCCCGGTCAGGAGCAGGGTAGACACAATTTGATAGGTTTTTACATGGAGGCGCCCCCCTGACTAAGGGTTAATCCGTCTGTAAAAAGCAACACCCATGCCAGAACACCCAAGGAGCGTAAATTTAATTTTTCCTAAAATTTCATATAGTTGAGCTCAACCAAAAAACAAAGGAAATAGACAGATGGAATACGAGAAAAACATTACACACTTTTTGAGTAATTTTTTGCCACTTTGTGGTAAAGTTTTACACACTTTTGAACGTGAAGCGGGTTGAATTGCTTGAATACATATGGGTCTAAAATAAAGGTCGGATTCTGCATCTTGTAGTGCCTGAAAATACCCTTTGGCTGTCTACTGCTTGCCATAAAAGTTGGTGCTGAAGCCCGAGCTTTCTTATGACTGGGGTGCCAGACCTTAAACAATCCTCCGATATAAACCACCCAAATAGCCTGTTAATAAGTGATACCAAAATACGCCTGAACTTTATTGAAATAAACCTGTGACCTCTGAGCTTTACAATATCCGGAGGAATATCTATAAACAGACCCTAAGACACTCAAAAGGGGGAACAACGATGAATGTACTGGTTGAGCAGAGCGGTCCGGTTACAACGGTGATCCTTAACCGTCCCGAGCGGCGAAACGCGATGAATGTAGAGACCGCCGGAGAACTTTTGGAGGCCTTTGAAGCATTTGAACGGGACGAAGAGGCTGCGGTGGCAATACTTGCCGGTGCCGGTGGATGTTTCTGCGCGGGCTGGGATCTTAAGGATTTCGCAACTGAAGGCTTCCCGGAGTCGTACGATCCGGAAGGTGATGGCGCGCTCGGCGTATCGCGCCGCCTTTTAAATAAGCCGGTAATTGCTGCCGTGGACGGACACGCTGTGGCGGGCGGTCTTGAACTGGCCCTGTGGTGCGACCTTAGGATCATGGAGACTGATGCCGTATTCGGTGTCTTCTGCAGGCGCTGGGGTGTGCCGCTTATCGATGGGGGCACTGTGCGCTTGCCCAGACTGATTGGAGCGAGTCGGGCGCTTGACATGATCCTGACGGGTCGCCCGGTGGGCGCTGATGAGGCGCTGGCGTGGGGTTTGGCTAACCGTGTCGTTCCCCACGGCCAGGCTCGCGCAGAAGCCCAGAGCCTCGCGGCCGAGATCGCGCGCTTTCCACAGTTATGCCTCCGCGCGGACAGGATGTCGTGCCACCGGCAGTGGGGTCTGGATCTGGCTGGCGCGCTGCGCAATGAGGCGATTGAAGGAGAGCTACCGCTTCGTGAGGAAGCGCTCCCGGGCGCAAGCCGCTTTGCAGACGGACTCGGCCGCCGTGGTTCCTTTGACCGCATTTGAAGGATGTGGATAAAACCGAAACCGATTTGAGACAATGGCTAAGGTATGTTATTGTTTTAATCTTGCCTGGTTTAGCGAAAAAGCCATTTGAACCAAAAGACAAGAAGTGATTTTTTAATAGGGTGTCAGCAGGGGATTAAAAGGAGAAAATTATGCCTATGATGACAGCGGAACAATATGAGGAAAGCCTGAGGCAACTGAATCTGGTGGTTCATATGTTCGGAAAGCGTGTGGAAAATGTGGTGGATGACCCCATCATTCGGCCTTCCATGAAGGCCGTTGCCAAAACCTACGAATTGGCCCACCTTCCGGAGCACGAGGATATTATGACCGCCATGTCACATATTACGGGCAAAAAGATTAACCGGTTCACCCATATTCACCAGAGCATCGGGGATTTGGTGAAAAAGAGCAAGATGGGGAGGCTGCTGGGACGTGAAACCGGTTGCTGTTTTCAGAGATGCGTGGGAATGGATGCCCTTAATGCGTTGTCTATAGTGACCTTCAATATAGATGAAAAATACGGTACCGAATATTACAAGCGTTTTTTGAAGTATCTCGAATATGTCCAGGAAAATGACCTGACCTGCGACGGCGCCATGACAGACCCCAAGGGTGACAGAAGCCTGCCGCCCCATAGACAGCCTGATCCGGACCAGTACGTGCATGTGGTAGAGGAAAAAAAAGAGGGCATTGTGGTGAGAGGGGCCAAGGCCCACCAGACAGGTGCCGTTAATTCCCATGAAGTAATCGTTATGCCCACAATTGCTATGAGGGAGGAAGACAAGGATTATGCCGTCTCCTTTGCCCTGCCCAGTGATGCGGAAGGGATTATTTATATTATGGGACGCCAATCCTGTGATACCCGAAAGCTTGAAGGGGATACCATAGACAGGGGAAATATGTTGTTTGGAGGGCATGAGGCCCTTGTTGTTTTTGACAATGTCTTTGTCCCATGGGACCGTATTTTCATGTACAAGGAATACGATTTTGCCGGGCAATTAGTTGAGAATTTCGCGGCCTATCACAGGCAAAGCTATGCGTGTAAGGTCGGGGTCGGAGATGTCCTGATCGGGGCCGCTCAGACGGTTGCCGAGTACAACGGTGCGGCTAAGGCCTCGCATATAAAAGACAAAACCGTGGAGATGAACCATTTGAATGAAACCCTTTATTGCGGTTGTATCGCCTGTGCCTCTGAAGGGCACAAGGAGCCCAGCGGGACATACAATGTCAATATCCTGTTAGCCAATGTGCACAAACATAACGTGACGCGTTTTCCTTTTGAGATTGCGAGGCTTGCACAGGATATTGCCGGCGGGTTGATGGTGACCATGCCCTCCGACATGGACCTGAGGTCCCCGGATACCGGCAAATGGCTTGAGAAATACCTGAAGGCCAATTCCGATATCCCGACGGAAAACCGCATGCGCATTCTGAGGTTGATTGAAAATATTACCCTGGGTACGGCCGCGGTAGGCTATCTTACTGAATCCATGCATGGGGCCGGGTCGCCGCAGGCACAGAGAATTATGATCTCGCGCCGTGAGAACATGCAGGAGAAACAGAGGGCCGCCAGGAAGCTTTGTGGAATCGAGGAGTCATAAGATTTTGAAACTGCGCGTGGGGATAAAATACTGTGGCGGTTGCAATCCCGAATATGATCGGGTCGCGATTGTGGACCATATAAAACAAAACCTGCAGGACGAAATCGAAATTGTCCGGCCCGAAAGCGAGGATGTCGATTTGATTCTGTCTGTAAATGGTTGCAGTACCGCGTGTGCTGATTTGAAGCATTTTGAGGGTTTGAAAATCCATACAATAACAAGTATGGAAGATTCAAATAAGTTCATACAAGTAATAAGGAGGAATTAAATGAATAAGGAAGATATGATTCCGTATCTGGCAAATGTTGCATTGATTTCAGCATCGGATGGGAAACTTGACCCTCGTGAAGCAAAGGCGATTGAGAGTATCCGTCAGGAAATAGGGGCAGGCGAACAGGAATTGCATGAAGCCCTGAATGTTGTTTCCCGGGGCGGTCATAAGATCAGGCCTGTTGGAAGGTTTTCCGATAAAGTGCGCAACCTCGAAGATATGATCTTCATATCTTTATCAGACGAAAACCTGGATAAGAAACAGAAACCGGAAATCCTTTCTTTTGCAAAGGCCATAAAGATTTCACAAACACAGCTTACCGGACTTCTGTCCTGGGCAAAACTCCGCTTAAAACCTCAAAGCGGTCCGATAAAATGCCCATCCTGCAGCAAGGAAATTCCTCCTGAATCAAAGTTCTGTCCTTTTTGCGGGGCAAAAGCTTAATTCTGACAGGATAACAGGATGGACAAACTTTTGTTTTCGGTGCACAAACCGGATTCAGTCGTATTTGTGCAACATCCTGGAAATAAAACTCTTTCTCTTGCCTGTGCGTAGAGCGCAGATAGGGCCAACTCCGATATAGGAATGTAGGCGCCTGCCCCGTTAAATTTTGGTTCTTCTCCCAATTAGTTGGGAGAAAGGGGCCAAGGATTCTAGGGTTCAAGGATTCAAGTGTTTGTTTTTTTAATCATTTTATCAGTAAGCAAAATATATTTAAGTACAAAAACTAATTATCCTTTTTTACCTTAAGCACAGCACTCTTAAATAAAAAAGACTCAAAAGATGACATTATTTACTTCAACGACCTTATATTTCATTTATAGGAAATATATAGAGCCTTGACATAATATAATGTTGGGCTATGTTCATATTATCGTAATTATTAAGTCTTTCACTCGACCCCTGGACCCCTTGAATCCTGATCATCGATCAACTAATTTGGAGATGATCCTTGTTATAAAACTATTAGGTTAGGGCTCAGTTTGACTTAGCCCTGTTCTTAAAGGTGTTATGGGTGAATTTTTAGCGTTTATATGATAAAATTTTTTGTTTTGATATGATGAAAGCTGAGTCAATTTTTTTAATGATAAAGCATGGAGGAAATGACTATGGCCGGAGCAAGAATTATTGATGATTCAAAAGTCGAAATCTACAACTACCCGAACCCGGAGATAAAATCGTTTCTAACGACAGTGGAACTTTCGGCCCCGCGAGTAGAAATATTCAAAAAACCGTTTGATGAAAATCGGGAAGACTCTTTAAAACAGCTTCCCCTTATTGCGGCGCAAATCGTAAAGAATATCATGGACATTCCCGGTGTCAGGGAAATAATCATAAAACCTAAAGAAATCCGCATGAAAAAGGAAATTTCAGCCTCCTGGGAGGGAATAGAGAAAAAAGTCATTGAAATTCTCACAAGTGCCCTAAGGAGAAAACAGATAAAAATGGTTAACCGTTGATTATTTCTTAATAATTTTGCATAATATATAGTCTATCTAATAAGGATCAGGTTTTCAATCTGATAACCATAGATACTAAATTTCGGACTTGCCATGCCGGTTTATGAATATAAAGCGCTGAAACAGTCAGGTAAAAACGTTAAAGGCATTATTGATGCCGACAGCGTGTTGACGGCCAGGCAGGCATTAAGGGGCTCAGGGGTATTCCCTGTCGAGGTGAAAGAGACCTCGTCCACACCCAAAGAAACGCCTTCCTATTTAAATTCCGTTGCCACTCTTTTCAAACGGGTCAAGCCCGGCGAGCTTTCTGCTGTCACTCGCCAGTTAGCGACTTTGTTGGGGGCCGGGCTCACCCTCGTTGAAGCCTTAAGTGCGCTGATATCCCAGGCGACCAATCCGCTGCTCAAGAAGAGCATGGCCCAGATCAAGGAATCCGTAAACCAGGGAAACAGCCTTGCCTCTTCCCTGTCCCAGCATCCAAAGATATTTTCACAGATCTATATTAACATGGTCAGGGCAGGCGAGGCCTCCGGGTCTCTTGATCTGGTTCTGGAGCGTTTGGCCGAATACAGTGAACATCAGGAAGCCTTGAGGGGTAGAATCAGGGCCGCCCTGGCCTATCCGATTGTCATGTTCGTTATCGGGACCGTGATTCTCTTCTTGCTAATGGCATTTATTGTGCCTAATATTACCAGGGTATTCAGTGAGATGGGTCAAGCCCTGCCCCTGCCTACTATTGTCCTTATTGGTGCGAGTAATTTCCTGAAATCTTACTGGTGGATTGTCCTGTGTTGTTTGGGAGTATGTGTTTTATTAGTAAAGAGATTTACAAAGAGTCAAAAGGGGCTCCATATCAAGGACAAAATCAAGCTCCGTATGCCTGTATTTGGATCTATCAATACAAAAATGGCAATGGCAAGATTCGGCAGGACCCTTGGCAGCCTGCTGCAAAGTGGCGTGCCCCTTTTGTCGAGTCTTCAAATTGTCCGAAACATTGTTAATAACGGCCTGATTGCCGTGGCAATAGATGATGCCATTGTACAGCTTGAGGAAGGTGAAAGCCTTGCCGCGCCACTATCCCGCAGCCCCTGGTTTCCCCCCATTGTAGTGCAAATGATATCCGTTGGCGAGAAGAGCGGGGAGTTGCAGAACATGCTCGATAAGATTGCCGAAATATATGAAAGGGAGACGGAGTCAAAGGTCACGGCCTTGACCTCAATGCTGGAACCGATCATGATTCTGGCTATGGGTTTAGCTGTCGGGTTTATAGTTGTCTCCATATTGTTTCCCATATTCGAAATGAATCAGATGATACGTTAAGGCGACGAAGGACAGAGGGCAGAAGGCAGAAGACGGTAAACAGCAGACGGAAGACAAGGGGCGAGGGTGTATGATGCAAGGCTCAGGGTCGTAAATACTACGGGAAAACAGCTAATGAAGGTGAAAAAAATGTCAAAAATCAGGTCTAAAGAAAGTGGCTTTACGTTGATAGAGCTCATGGTGGTTATTGTGATCCTGGGTATTCTTGCCGGGTTTGTTGTTCCAAAAATCATGGGGAGGCCTGAAGAGGCAAGGCGCATGAAGGCCAGGGTTCAGATAGAGAGCATGGAAACCGCTTTAAAGCTATATAAACTGGACAATGGATCTTATCCCTCGACGGAACAGGGTCTTCAGTCCCTTGTCGAAGCCCCTTCGGTCGGGACACTTCCGCGGGCCTGGCGAAATGGAGGGTATCTGGAAAAAGGCAAGGTTCCGAATGATCCGTGGGGTGGCGATTATCTGTATCTTTGTCCCGGTGTTCACGGCGAGCTTGATCTTTTCTCATACGGCCCTGACGGGGAACCGGGAGGTGAAGATAAAAACGCAGATATCAATAGCTGGGAATTAGATTAATGTCCGGTAATAGTAATACAAAAGGCTATACCTTTATTGAAATTACCATAGTCATAATACTAATCGGTGTGATGGCGTCAATATCCATGCCAAAAATACGACATGCCATTTTAACCGACAAACTCAAGAGTACTTCACGCAAAATGATCGGCTTAATCAGTAGCTTGAGAAATGATGCGATTCGCGAGCAAAAGGCATTTTATCTTCATTTCGATCTTGAAGCTAATCGTTTCTGG
>JAIOSR010000039.1 GCA_021107495.1 Desulfobacterales bacterium
AATCCGGGCAGGGGTATGAGTTCATCCGTTTTGAGGGCGGCAGGAGAAGACCCCGCAAAGCCCGCCATCCTGAAATATGGATGGTCATAGATTTGGCCCTCTTTATCCGCATAGAGCATATATGGCAAATTTCTTAATCCTTCATTTTCCATTTCTAATACCAGGGTTTGTTTGCGACGGAATGTTTTAAGTCACGCAGTAAAACATCGTATCAAGTTATAACATAGCGATTCCCGCTTCAAGCCTAATTTGTTGACCTTCGACCTCTTTTTTTAATAGAATGCTTGGAAAAGTAAACATGTTTTAATCCCAAGCTGGTCCCAATACTCGAATTTCCGGTGGACTGCATAGGAAATAAGCCGGATTAAGACAGGATTGACAAAAATTTGCAATATCTATGACACCTATAAATCAAAATACACGATCGAAAGGGAAACAGTTTCGGCTGGTAAAGTTTTTTGCCTATGCAAGCTTTATTGTCTTGATCCTGTTTAGCTTTCCATTCTCAGTGGTCATCTCCCAACAGGCCAAAGACATCCTTATGAAAAGTTATGAAAATTATGCACTTCTGTTAGGCGAAAACCTCAATCACCAGGTCTTTCAGAACTTTTCCATCCCCGTATCCAGGCGGTACGGGCACATCAGCCTCAGGGAAAAGGAGCAATATGAATTGTTGGATCGAGTCGTTAAGAATACGATCCACAGCTTTAATATCGATATTGTCAACATATATGCTATTCGCCAGGGAGTTATAGCCTACAGCACCGAATCAAGAGTCCTGGGCAAAAAAGTAAAAACTTCGCCCGGCTATGATAAGGCGGTCAAAGGAGAGCACTCCTCCGGGATCCTTGCTAAGGGTGATAATCTCTGGGGGCTTGGAATAGAAAGGATAGGAGGAGAAAAAAAACTCAGGACGTACATACCTTTCAGGGGAGTAAATCCCTTTACCGGCGAGAATGAAATCTTCGGCGTTTTCGAGTTGATTCAGGATATGACCCAGGAATACCGGTCCATAGTAAAACTCCAGTATTTCATCTTCAGTCTTTCCATCCTTATCATGGGCCTCATATTCGTGGCACTTATTTTGATTGTCCGCAAGGCCGAAAGGATAATCGAAGAGAGGGCCAGGGAGCAAATGGAACTCGAATACCAGTTGAACCAGGCCGAACGCTTAGCCGCCTTAGGTCAGATGTGTGCCGGGGTTTCCCACGAGATCAGAAATCCCTTGGGGATTATTCGAAGTACTGCTGAACTTATGGGCGGCATGGCTGATTCCAGCGAAGCACAAAAAAAACTTTCCGGAGTCATTATCGAAGAATCGAGCAGGCTGAACAACATCGTCACGGAATTCCTGGATTTTGCCCACCCATTAAAACCCAATTTTCAGGATTGCTATTTAGAAGAAGTATTGGATAAAAACCTGCAGTTCCTCGAGCCCGAACTTGACAAGAAAAAAATTGCCGTACATCATAACCTGGACGGTCGTTCTCTAAAACTCAGTGCCGACCCTCAACTCCTTTACAGGACCTTTCTCAACATCTTTGTAAATGCCGTTCAATCCATTGAAAACGAAGGCACTATCACCGTCAATGTAGAGGAGAAGAAAAACCGCTATTCCGTAGAGATTGAAGATACCGGTTGCGGCATAAGCCGGGAAAATCTGAGCAAGATATTTAACCCTTTTTTCAGCACCAAGGAAACAGGGACCGGGCTTGGGGTCTCTATCGTCAGGAACATAATAGAAGGGCACGGCGGAACAATACGAATAGATAGCGAGGAAGGCAAGGGCACAAAGGTAAAGATCGAATTGCCAAGGGGTTAATATAGATGGAAACCATCCTGATCGTAGATGACGAAAAGAACTATCTGGTGGTTCTTGAGGCACTGTTGGGTACCGAGGGGTATGAAATAGTTACAACAGACAATGCCCGTGAGGCCGTCCGTTCAGTGCGCGAGTCGGACCTGGACCTGGTCATCACCGACATGAAAATGCCCGGCATGAGCGGGATGGAGCTTCTGGAAAAGTGCAAAAAAATAAGACCCGAACTTCCTGTTATTATGATGACGGCCTACGGGACAATCGAAATGGCCGTTGAGGCCATGAAAAAAAAGGCATACGATTACATTACAAAGCCTTTTAATAACGAAGAATTAAAGCTGATCATAAAAAAGGCCCTTGAAAATTACCGGCTCACTAAAGAGAACCGGCGCCTCAGCGAGGCCCTTTCGGACCGCTACAAGTACGGTAACATCATTGGCAAGAGTAAGCCCATGCTCGAGATTTTCGATTCTATTAGTAAATTGGCCAAATCCAATGCATCCGTATTGATTACCGGCCCTTCCGGCACCGGAAAAGAACTCATAGCCAAGGCAATCCATTATAACAGCCCAAGGAAAAACCAGCCCTTCATTTCCATAAATTGCGGTGCTTTAACCGAAACCCTGCTTGAAAGCGAGCTTTTTGGCCATGAGAAGGGCGCCTTTACAGGGGCGGTTGCCATGAAAAAAGGACGATTTGAGGTGGCTGATGCCGGAACGCTTTTTCTTGATGAGGTGGGTGACATGCCTGCGCCGCTGCAGGTCAAGCTTCTCAGGGTGCTCCAAGAAATGGAATTTGAAAGAGTTGGGGGAACAAGAACAATAAAGGTTGATGTCCGAGTCCTTTCCGCCTCCAACAGAAATATCAAGGAGGATATCACCAACGGTACGTTTAGGGAAGACCTGTTTTACCGGCTTAATGTTATGAATATTGAAGTACCTCCCTTACGCGAACGTCTTGACGATATACCGCCGCTTGTCAAACATTTTATCGATAATTACAGAGATGACAAAGAGAAAAAAAAGCTTGAATTGAGCCCGGAAGTGTGGAAAGTGCTCTACAATCACTCCTGGCCAGGCAATATAAGAGAGCTGGAAAATGTCATTGAAAGGGCTGTAATCCTTTGTTCAGGAAATATTGTCAGACTTGAGGATTTACCTGAAGAGCTGGCTGGTGCAGAAGTTGAATTCGATGTTGAAAGGTTTATCCCACCAAACATACCTTTGCCTGATGCACTGGAACAAATTGAAGAAAAGATGATAAGAAGGGCTCTGGACCAATGTAACAACGTCCAGGCCCATGCGGCAAAGATGTTGGGAATTAAAAAGAATTTAATTCAGCACAAAATGAAAAAACATGGAATAGTGGTTTAGAAGTACAATATTTTGTACCTACAGTTTATTAGTAATTTAAATATGTTACATTACATAGTCCGTATTTTGAAGTTTTTGGGTACAATATTTTGTACTCACAATTTTGTAATAATTTAAGCTTGTTATATAACACATCCCTGATTTGACGATTTCCCGGTACAATATTTTGTACTTTCATTGCAATTGACAAGAAAAAATGAAAAATACAAAACTCAAGAAAAGCCTGTCTTAACAATAAGTTATCCGACAATGAACAAAGGCTTCTGTTTTTGGCAAGCATTTTGCATCTACATTTATTCAACAAACAACAATTACTCTTTCCTCCTAAAGAAACCAGCCTCTCCCTGATCAAGAGAGGCTGGATTTTTTTTGCACTCAATAACCAAGACGCCTGAGGGCCTTGGAATCTTTGGTCCAGTTCTTCTCTACCCGCACCTTTAAATCAAGATAGACCTGCACATTGAACATTTTCTCCAATTCCAGCCTGGCTGAACGGCCTATGGCCTTGACCATCCGACCCTTCTGTCCGATGAGTATCCCTTTCTGGGATTCTGTCTCCACATGAATCCGGGCTCCAATAGAGAGGAGGTTCCTGTCCGGTATCTCCTCCATTTTGTCCACTGTAACCGCCGACGAATAGGGGAGTTCCTGTCTTATATGAAAATAGATCTTTTCCCGAATAATCTCTGAAACCAGAAATGCCTCTGTCCGGTCCGTGTTCATGTCCTTTGTGAAAAACTGAGGTCCGGGCTTCAACCTCGATTTCAGATCCACAAGAAGGGCGTCCACACCGTCACCTTTAAGTGCCGAAACAGGGATAATCGCTTCAAATGGATGTGTTAGCCTTAACTTATCGATAACAGGTAAGATTTGTTCCTTTGGAAACATATCAATTTTGTTTATCACTAAGATACAGGATTTTTTGAGTTTTTTCAGATTGCCCAGAACAGATGGAATCTCGGGTTCATCGGGACGTTGCATTTCTAAGACGAGCAATACCAAATCCACTTCCTGAGGGGTCGCGAGCGCGGATTCGACCATGCTTTCGTGAAGGGCGGACCGGGTCTTGTGGATGCCCGGCGTATCCATAAAAACCATTTGAAACCCATCTCCATGATAAATTCCGGTGATACGGTTCCGCGTTGTCTGGGGTCTGGAAGATACAATGGCCAGTTTCGTCCCCAGGATGCGGTTCAAAAGTGTGGACTTGCCCACGTTTGGGGGACCTATGATGGCAATAAAGCCTGACAGGAAACTCATATCGTAATAGCTCACCTAATTTTAAAAGACCTTTGACAGGATAACAGGATAAACAAGATTTTTGTGTCCCGTATATCCTTATGATAATTTCTGGATTCCAACAGCATGCGTTTCACCTAACTGTCCTGGTTAAATTTGGCTCACTTAATAAAGCCTCTATTATTATGAAAGCTAACAGTCCGGTAACTGATTATTTAAAAACAGAATATGTGTTCTGATTTACAAGATAAAATTAATCCAGTCTATCGTGTTAATCCTGTCAAAAAAATAGACAAATGACCTTCTATCTCATAGCTTCTCGATTCTTATCTCCCCGGAACCAATAGAGTCATCCGATTCGACCCCGACAACCTTTGCGCCGGTCCTTTGCTCAATCCACTCGATACCCTGATTTTTATATCCCCTGACCAGATTGACCTCCCTTTTCGGGGCATGAATCCGGATCTGTGACACCTCTCCCTGCCCCGGCAAACAGGATGCAATTTTTTTCAGATGTATACCCGAACGCACCAGGAATCCGAAAGCGGTATGCCAGGGCCCTGCCACTATCTGGCCCTCTTTAAGAAGGGTAGGAGAGCTCATGAGCCCGATCCGAATGACCGGGATGTCTTCGGATTCCAACCGCATACAGCCCTCCATGCATATTTCTACGGCCTCTTCGAGGCTCAAGGGCGAATACCTCCCTTCGCTGTACCAGTGGACAAGTTCCGTCCCCCGGATGACCAAAGCAGGGTAGAGTCTGACCATGTCCGGATGCAAAGCTATGACCCTTGTGATGGTTGAGCGAAAGCATTCATTGGAATCCCCGGGCAGACCGGGCATAAGCTGGATCCCCACCCTGAACCCGTATTCGCTAAGAGACTGAACCCCTTTTACCGTATCTTCTGCCGTATGGCCCCGGTTTGAAAGGGAGAGTACGCGGTCATCCATGGATTGTGCACCTAATTCCACGGTGAGGACCCCGTAAGCTTTCATGAGATCCAGACGTTCCTTATCAAGTGCATCCGGCCGCGTGGAAACCCGAATGGATTGAAATAATCCCCGTTTTATATAGGGCGCCACCGCCCCCAGAAGCGTTTCCATCCGCTCCTTTGAAAGCCGTGTAAAAGTGCCGCCGAAAAAGGCAACCTCCGGCTTTCTCTGTGGATCGAAATCTCTTGATCGGACAGCCATATCAAGGATTTTTTCCACATGCCTTCCATTGACCGGGAATTTATGTTGGGAGGTTATTCTTTCCTGCTCGCAAAAGACGCACCGGTGTGGACATCCCATGTTGGGAATAAAGACAGGTACAATCAGGGGCTTCAATTTCCCTTCAGACAAATAAAAGCCTCCTTGGCCGCCTCTTGTTCGGCCTCCTTCTTGCTTTTCCCCTTTCCTTCAGCCAAGGTCTCCCCATTCAAGGTCAGTGCCACTTTAAAGGTTTTATCATGGGCAGGACCGACCTCTTCCACCAGTTGGTATTTAGGTAGGGTCTTGTATGTCTTCTGGGTATATTCCTGGAAGATGCTCTTATAATCATAGATCTTTCAAGTAACGGCGAAAACAATTTGCCAATTACCTCCAGGGCTGTGTCAAATCCTGCATCGAGATACAGGGCGCCGATCAGGGCTTCCGTGGTATTTGCAAGGATGGAAGGCTTTTCCCTGCCGCGGCCGAGTTCCTCTCCTTTGCCCAGAAGCAGATAATCGCCCAAGCCCAACATCAGTGCGATCTGGTACAGACCTGCCTCATCCACCACCATGGCCCTGAATTTTGAAAGGTCGCCTTCTTCAGCATTCTCAAAGCGCTTCATAAGGAGATGGCTGATAGCCAAGTCGAGCACGGCATCCCCTAAGAATTCAAGACGCTCGTTATCTTCCAAATTTGAATCGGCCTGTTCATTTACATAAGAGGCGTGTCGAAATGCCTGCGAGAGCAATTCGGGATGGGTAAAGGTATGGCCCAGCTTATGGCCCAATTCGTCAAGCCTTGTGTTTTCTGTAGTCAAATCCATCATTCAAACATTTCACTCCGGCAAAACAAGTAAGTAGTCCCCCTGAATTGAAAAAACAAAATAGCCTTCATCTAGGGACATCTATCTTATAAAATATGCCATTTTTTTTCAAGTCAAGAATTCCTTGCAACAATGCGCATTCCCATAATTTACTTGACTTATTACGCTTAATTTACTATAAATTTTAACTTTTTTGTAGGAAAACCAATATGAACAAGGCAATTATTTTAAAAAAAGAGGACATCTTCGAAAGCATCCAAAGAATAGCGGCGCAAATAGTCAAAAACAACAGTCTAATGGAAGATATAGTTCTTGTGGGTATCAGGACCGGCGGCGCATTTTTGGCCTCCCGCCTTCATGAGGCTATCAGCAAATTGAGTGCACCTGCGCCACTTATCGGCATTCTTGATATTACCCTGTATCGTGATGATTGGACAAGAATCGGCCCAACTCCGGTCGTCGGAAAGACTGAACTGCCATTCTCCGTAGATAACAAGACGGTTGTCTTAGTGGATGATGTCCTCTTTACGGGAAGAACCGTCAGGGCGGCAATGGATGCCCTTATGGATTATGGCCGCCCAAAAAAGATTGAACTGGCCATCTTAGTGGACAGGGGAGAGGGTTGCAGGGAATTGCCCATAATGGCCAATTACGTGGGGGGCGTATGGGATACTGCCCCGAACGAGACCATTAACGTCTACCTCAAGGAGGAGGGCTTTGATGATCATGCGGCCATTGAGGAAAAAAAAGCGGCCTGATCATGCCCCCCCAAAAAAAATCAAAAAAGAAAAAAGCGTCCCCGCCATCTCTCCCGGCCCAGGAAGAAACCCTTGTGACATCCCTGCTTCAAGATTTCGAAGATTCTGATCCTGCCCAAGTTGTCGAAAAACTTCCTGACTCCCGCCTTGCCCGGGTCTTTGTGGAACGCCTGCCTCTGAACGACGAATCCACTATTCATGTGCTTGCAGCCATACACGAGGCTTTTCAGGATAAACAGGTGCGTAAGGCCATCAAAAGGGTGCTGTTCAGGCTTGATAAAAAAGGATTTGCGGTTGGGGATTTTCGTGAAGAAAAGGATAGCACACCTGCCGTTTTTGTGCCGGCAGAAA
>JAIOSR010000175.1 GCA_021107495.1 Desulfobacterales bacterium
TCTTATGGACTCTGAAAAGGCGATTACCCTGTCAAAAAAAATGGGAGGGATAGCTGTTTCAGCGCTACACCCTTTAAGCCTCCTGGAATTGACGAAAAGGATAGAGCCCCTTATTTGGCCGGGCCCTCCCTCTATTCCCTTGCGACCGGTTACTTACACCCATTAAGCTTACTAAACAATTCCCTTGCGCGAAGAACATCTTTCCCAATTTGTTCGGACAGGTCTTCTATAGATGCAAATGTCTTTTCATCTCTCAGGCGCTCAATAAAGTTGACCCGAATGGTTTCGCCCAACAGGTCTTTTGAAAAGTCGAGGATATGTGTCTCCACAGAGAAATGATGGTTTTCAAAAGTGGGATTATATCCGATGTTGGTTAACCCGTAATATGCCTGGTCGTCAATGAGGACTTCCACCGCATAAACACCCAATTTTGGAGTTAATTCGTCAACAAGCTGCAAATTGGCGGTGGGAAAACCTAAGAGTCTGCCACCCCTGTTTTTTCCCTTAACCACTGTTCCGCATATCTGATAATCCCTGCCCAACAACATTTTTGCTTCAGACAGGTTTCCCTCCCGTACCATGTTGCGAATAGAAGTGCTGGAAACGGGGGTCTGATCAATAAGGACCTGTTCAAGCACGTGAACTGCGAAACCGGAGAGGCTTCCCATCTCTTTAAGAAACTCAATGTTCCCTTCACGGTTACGTCCGAAGGTGTAATCATAGCCAACCACGATTTCCTTAATACCGATCCTGTCTACCAGTATTTTCTCGACAAAATCCCGGGCAGAGATCGCGGCGAACTGTTTTGAAAAGGTGAGACAGAAAATGACATCAATTCCCGCAGCGTCAATCAGCCTTAGTTTTTGCTGGGTGAGGGTAATTAGGGGTGGACCGTTTCCGGGCTTTATTATCTTTATGGGATGGGGTTCAAAGGTAATTACTACCGACTGCCCGCCCAAAAATTCGGCCCTTTCCTTTACCTGATCAAAAAGGGCCAAGTGACCTTTGTGGACGCCGTCAAAGTTCCCTATGGTCAAAACGGGATTCTTCAGTGGTTTTTCAAGCTGTTTAAGATCGTAAAATATTGTCATTTGAGAATTACAGTCCTTGGTAATATTAAAAAGTGTAAGGCCCCATCCCTTGCAAAAAAAATGTAATATTTCCTGGTTTTATTAGGGGCCAGAATTTTACAGAAAGGTTGATTCTTCAGCTACTCGAAAGATTCCATTCAAAAAAATAGATCTTCCTGAAGGCATCAAGCCTGTTATACCCAACAAAGCTGTTGACAAATTAATGATGTTATATAATCATTTAATCCAAAGATATCAACCCCGTTTAAATGCCGAAGTGGCGGAACTGGTAGACGCGCTAGGTTCAGGGTCTAGTGGGTGTATGCCTGTGGGGGTTCGAGTCCCCCCTTCGGCACCATTTTCATGGCGCAATCTTAACAGATTGCGCCTTTTTATTGATAAATACGTTGATTTCATATAACTTGAACATGGCCTCAGGGGTGTTGGCCGTAAAGCCCATTTGTCCTTTCTCCTCATGATGAGAAATTTCGTTGGGTTTATGAATATTAGGAACTTCCTTTCCTTTTGGGACATGAGAAATTTCCTTTCATTTGGACCTGGCTCCTGAGGTTTTATCTTTGGGGCTTCACCCCGAAAAGGTCATTGAATTAACGGAGTAATCGGTCAATAATGAAAAAGCAAGAGCTGATAAAGATTCTAAGGAAACTACTTGAGACAGATACGGATCTGGATTTTTTGCTGCAATTGAAGGGCGACGATCTTAGAACACTGGTTGCCTGTGTCAGGGGCAGGGTGGATCAGTAATGATGGATGTAGGAGAATGGACTGCGGGGAGATTATTGGGGGTCTCCGGAAGCTACTGGCAGGCCTGCACCTTGCATGCCGGTGTAAAGTTGGACATATTTACACTGATAGGAACCGATGAAATGAACGCGGACCAAGTTGCAGGTGCGCTGGAATGTGATGTCAGGGGAATCAATTCTCTCCTCAACGCCCTTTCATCCATGGGACTCCTCGTCAAAAAACAGGGTAGATATGTCAATACGGAGGCGAGCATGTCATACCTTGTGAAGGGGTCTCCGCATTATTTAGGCTACATGGTTATGCATCACCATAACCTGGTAGAGGCATGGTCGCACCTCGATAATGCGGTCAGGTCTGGAAGGCCCGTACGCAAGCGGGGCGTTTTTGACGATGCCGAGCGGGAGAGCTTCCTCATGGGGATGTTCAATATGGCCATGGGGATCGCCCCCCGTCTCGCTGGTGACATTGATTTGGAGGGGAGGTCCCGTCTCCTTGATCTGGGGGGCGGTCCGGGCACCTATGCCATCCATTTCTGTCTGGCCAATCCCGAGTTAAAAGGGACGGTGGCGGATCTCTCAACCTCGCGGCCATTTGCGGAAAAGACCATCTCGCAATTCGGTCTGTCAGACAGGATAGACTTTGTTCCATGCAATTACTTGAAGGAGGATATCAACGGCATCTACGATGTTGCGTGGCTCTCGCATGTCCTCCACGGCGAAGGGCCTGAAGAATGTCAGATGATCATTAACAAGGCGGCTTCCGTCTTAGAGCCGGGCGGGATGATGATGATCCACGATTTTATCTTGAATGACAAATCTGACGGACCGCTCTTCCCTGCCATTTTTTCCTTGAATATGCTGGTGAATACCGACAAGGGCCGGTCCTACACAGAAAGCCAGATTCGGGAGATGATGACCAATGCGGGCCTCAGGAATATTGAAAGACTGCCATTTAAAGGCCCCACTGAGTCCGGGATCCTGTCTGGCGTCCTTTGATTCCCCCGAACCTCCCATCTACCTTCAAACCCCAATCATCAATCAACAATCGACCTCCTACAACACCTCTTCTGCGTAAAAGTCTCGCCCTGTAATTTTACCCGACGTTTCAAATTCCCTTATCCAGCCGTTGACCCTCTCCTTGCCATAGGCCTCTTTCCAGGCGGCCACAATTATATCCACCGGGATGTCCGCATAGGTCCCGAGATCAGCTACGTATTCCATGAATTGTATTTTTTCCAGATTATAGGGCTGAAAAATGGAATCTTCACGGCCGTTGAATTCAAGCGGGGCGACATTGTGTCTGTTGCACAACTCCACGTTGAATGCCGGGGTTGCCTTGATCCATTTGCCTTCCAGATAGAACTCTGTAAAACCGTGGTATACGAACAAGTCCGAACCCATGAATTCGATCAGTTCTTTAGTGGCCAGGTGATTGCGGACACTGGCAAAGCCTACCCTTGAAGGAATACCACATGCCCTTCCAAGTGCACATAGCAGGGAGGCCTTGCAAACACAGTATCCCCTGCCGTTTTTCAGGACATTGCTGGCGCGGTAATGCTCGGCAAGATAGAAAGGGTAATAGGGGGTGTACCAAATTCCGTCGCGTACGGCATAATACAATTTGACTGCCCGTTCGATAGTATCCTTAGTCCCGTTGATCGTATTCATGGCATGTTCTGTGATCGTCCCGTGATCGCTGTCAATGATGGGCGTTGCTAAAAGGTATCTTTTATCCATTTTATAACTCTAACAAAATGTAAGCTATTTATTGAAGAATAAAATGATTATTATAATTAAAGCAATATAATTGCTCAAAAATTTTTTTCTTGACATGTAGTTACTTTGTAGCTAAAATGTAATTATATTCTAAAGGGCAATTGAGCTTTATAGTGGCTGAATTGCCAATAAAATCAAATTATTGCCTTATTTTGCAAGTCCATTTGCGTTTGTCCTGAAAAATTACTGACATGCCTGACGAAAAAAAAGCAAAAAATGAAAAAAACTTTGGCGCCGCAAAGAGCCGTGGCAAGGTCAAGTTTGAAGTTTACGGCGAAGAAATGGTTGAAAAGACCGTAAAACTCAGCGGAAACAGCGGCAGGGTGTATCTCCCCCCGGACTGGGTGGGACGCCGTGTGAAAATAATCAGGATTGATTGATGAATAACGTGATCGAAAACTTGGTGATAAGAAAAATCAGGGTCGAAGACGCGGATGAGATCCGCAGGATCCAGGCGGGCATTATCAAATCGCCTAATGATACCGATTTCAGACACATTATTGAAGGCCAGATCCGCAAACAGGATGAAGAAGCAAGTTTTGTGGCGGAGATTGATGGCAAGGTTGTGGGTTACATGATCAGCTATATTATTTACGCCGCATTTGGTCTTGATAAAAGTGCATGGATTGCCGAACTTGGTGTTGACCCCAGGTTTATGGGCCAGGGCATTGGCAAGGAATTGGCCGAGGAAATATTTAAGTTTTACAGCCAGAGGAACATTAAACACATATTAACATCCGTCCGCTGGGATTCCGTGGATCTTTTGTCCTTTTTTAAGACTCTCGGGTTTGATCGCAGTCCTTTTATAAATTTGAGAAAAGAACTCGATTCTTAAGTGCACGTGGCCTTATGAGATCGGGTTTGATTTACTGGCACCTTAAAATTATGGGTTCCCAATCCTGCCTCATCCCTCAGATGTCGTGGCCATTTGGCCATTAACACAAAAGGGCAAATCCCTTATAGTCCGAGCCTAAAAAAGGAAGTTCTTACCACGTCACCTGTTCCCTGTTTGATGGATTAAATGACAGCCATTTCATTTTCGAAAAAAATGTGCCGGCTTTTTAGAAGAGCCACTTTCTTCTTGACACGTAGTTACGATATAGCTATATTGTAACCACATCGCACCGGACATCGTAGATAATTTTTTCTTATCACCAAGATTAATTTTTTTATTCAGGTAATTTGGAAGGGGTAAAAAAATGAGGTACGCAGAAACAGGGTTTAATTTAGAAATTGATCTAACGCGGGGAAACATGGAGAGGATAGAAACCGACCCAAGAGACACCGAACTTTATATAGGGGGGCTGGGTACGAACGCCAAGATATTGTGGGACAGGGTTCCAAATGAAGGTGAACCCTTTTGTCCTGATAATATACTCATATTCGGCACAGGTCTTTGATGCGGCA
>JAIOSR010000025.1 GCA_021107495.1 Desulfobacterales bacterium
AGATTCTGGGGGGCGCCCTGGTGCTTGGCGCCATCGTATTGCTCCAGTTTCGGCAGAAACAGGATGAATTGGCGCCGGCGCTGATCAGGGCGCGCAAGTTGGACGGATATAAGAGTCAATAGCGCAATATGTAGCGGGGTCTAAAATGCCTTGACGGATGCCGCGTTATTTAAGAGATGCCCGTATAAACTAGAGTTTCTCCAAATATTGATTAGATACGATAAGGCTTAATAGCTCAATAAGCATCGGAAAAGGCCTCGGGACCCTTTTTGACACGAGGATTTTATTATCCTGTGAACAACTACGAAGACATAATTCCGGCGAACAGGAAGTCCTGCATTGCTGTTCAACTCTACTGTAAAGGCTTTTCCTTTGACACATAACCTTGATTTCCCTATATTACCATAACTTCATCCTAGAAAGCCCCATACTTTAATCGTGTAGTCTTTGTTTGAAGCCAGTGAACTGATATGAAAATTCGTTTTTGGGGGACCCGGGGGTCCCTGCCCGCTTCGATGAACGCGGAAGACATCAGGAAAAAGATAAAAACCGCCCTTGATATGGCTGCGGAGAAGGGTATTGGCCCGGGGACCGATATCGAGGGTTTTATTGATAACGAGCTTCCATTCTGGATAAAGGGAACTTACGGGACCAATACACCGTGTGTCGAGATACGGGACGGGGATAATTTTGTTCTGTGCGACGCCGGTTCGGGGATCAGGGATTTCGGAAATTATTTTCTCAAAACCCATGGCAAGGAGGGGATCAAGGACTTCCATATCTTCCTTTCACATCTGCATTGGGACCACATCCAGGGTTTCCCCTTTTTTGTTCCTGCCCTGATTGGAGGAAACCGTATCACGGTCTATGGTTGCCACGAGAACATGAAAAAGGCATTCTCCGTGCAGCACAGCTCTCCATTTTTTCCTATTGATTTCAAGGACCTTGGGGCTGAGATTCGTTTTATACAACTCGACCCGGGCAAAGCCTATGACATCGCGGGGTTCAAGGTCACGGCCAAGGAGCAGAGACATCCCGGGAAGTCTTATGGGTACAGGTTTGAGCAGGACGGAAAAGTTATCGTCTATTCCACTGATTCAGAGCATAAGATAGAAAGCGGAACGGATTCCGCTCCCTTTGTGGATTTTTTCGACCAGGCTGACCTATTGATTTTCGATGCCCAGTATACCCTTGCCGACGCCTGGACTGTCAAAAAGGACTGGGGGCATTCTAATAACGTGATCGGGGTGGAACTTGCCCATAAGGCAGGTGTCAAGCATTTGTGTCTGTACCACCAGGAACCTGTCTCAAGGGATGAGGATATCTATAAATTTTTGGAAGATACGAAAAAACTGATGTCCCTCCTGGGAGAGGGCGCCCCGCTTGAGGTCAGCATTGCCTGGGATGGCATGGTCGTCTATGTATAGGTCTGGGATTTCAGTAATTGAAACTTACAGGAGGGGAAAATGGACATAATAAACAACGGGAAGGAAAAAAATGCTGTAAAAGTCTCTGTTAAGGGCAGGATGGATGCTGTTTCTGCGCCCGAATTTGAGCAAAAAATGGCTGATTGGATAGAAGAAGGAGATGTCAACTTTATCATTGATCTTGTGGATCTTGATTATATCAGCAGCGCCGGTCTTCGAAGTATTTTGGCCACGGCAAAGAATCTGAAGGCAAAGGGTGGCCAGATAATTCTAACGGCGCTGCAGGAAGCGGTAAAAGAGGTGTTTGAGATTTCAGGATTCAGTTCAATAATTCCTATTCACGAAACAGTGGAAGCTGCCCTTGAACAAATGTAGCAGGGTGTAAGAAAACAAACGGAAGAGGGATGGATGGCAAGAGGAAGAATTATATTTTTCCTGGTTCTGTTTCTTTTTGTCACGGTTGATGTCAGTGGTGATGACAGGGCCTTAAAAAAGGTATCCTTTGTTCCCCAGTGGGTTCCCCAGGCACAGTTTGCGGGGTATTACCTTGCCCTTGAACGGGGTATCTATAAAAAATACGGCATTGATCTGACCATAATCCCGGGTGGACCGGACAATCCATCCCTTGATCTACTGAAAAACGGCAAGGCGGACTTTGCTACCTTATGGCTCTCAACCGGGATCCAGATGCGGGCAAAAGGGATAAAACTCATCAACATTGCCCAGATGATGCAGCGTTCCGCCCTCATGCTTATTGCCAAGAAATCCAGCGGAATAAAAACACCCAAGGATATGAACGGCAAAAAGGTTGGCCTGTGGGGCCCTATTTTTCAAATCCAGCCCAAGGCCTTTTTCAAGAGATACAACCTTAAAGTAAAAGAGATCCGCCAGTCATATTCAGTAAACCTGTTCTTGAGGGATGGTGTGGATGTGACCTCTGCCATGTGGTATAATGAGTACCATACCATTCTTAATTCCGGCCTCAATCCTGATGAATTGACTAAGTTTTTCTTTCATGAGCATGGCTTAAATTTTCCCGAAGACGGTATCTATACCCTTGAAGGAACCTTTCAAAAAGACCCTGATCTCTGCAAGGCCTTTGTAAATGCGTCTATCGAAGGGTGGAGATACGCATTAGCCCACCCTGAAGAGGCGCTGGGTATTGTTATGAAAAACCTGAAAAAAGAACACATCCCGGCAACTCTGGTGCACCAGAAGTGGATGTTGGCGCGGATGAAAGACCTGATGCTGCCCCAATATGCCAGGTGCCCCACGGGAAGGCTTCTGGCCGAAGACTATAACCGGGTGGCAGAGGGTTTGTTGGACAATGGTTTGATAAAGGAAATTCCGGACTACACGTCTTTCTACTGGAAGTGCGTTCCCAATGTTGAAAAATAAAGGCATTGCCTTCAAACTTTCTTTTCTCATCCTGATGAGCAGTACGCTCATTTTCACATTCATTTTCTGGTATAATTATAGATTCTCCCACCAGGTGATAGTCAAATACATTGAAGAAAACGCCAGGAATCTTGCCCAGTCAACAGTAAACCGACTCGATAAAGTGCCTCGCATTGTTGAGAAAGTCCCCAAGAACCTTTCATATTCCTTAGAGGCAGTTTCTTATACAGGTGGGGAGTTAGTGGCCTTGCTCCAATCACTTGTAGAGAATAACCCGGAGATATACGGGGCCGCTATTGCCTTTGAGCCCTATGCTTACGACAGAAACGCTCTATGCTTTGCGCCATATTTTTATAAATGCAGAGGGAAGACGGAATTCACCTATCTTGGGGATGAGTCTTGCAAATATTTTTACGCGGACTGGTATCAGATTCCCAAAGAACTCAACCATCCGGTGTGGACCGAACCCTATTATGACGAAGGCCGCGGCAACATACTAATGTCCACCTATTCAGTTCCTTTTTACAGGACCGTTTTGGGAGAGCGGAAACTAATGGGCGTGGTGACGGCGGACATTTCGCTCTCCTGGCTTCAGGCAAATGTTGCTTCTATTAAGATCGCACAAACAGGCTATGGGTTCCTGATATCCAAAAACGGGACATTTGTTACCCATCCGGATGCCGGTCTTATCATGAATGAGACTATATTCAGTGTGGCCGAGGCCAGGGGCGATAAGCTTCTCAGGGAGGTCGGCAGGAAAATGATCAGCGGCAAATCGGGATTTGTGCCATTTAAAAGTCTCCGCACCGGGAAAAAATGCTGGATGGTTTATGTGCCCTTCTCCTCCAGTGGCTGGTCGTTGGCCGTTCTTTTCCCCCAGGATGAACTAATGGCGGATGTTGTGCGCCTGAATCGCACGGTCATTTATTTAGGTCTGATCGGATTTCTATTCCTTCTGGTGGTTATTGTATTGATTGCCCGTTCAATCACCCGGCCTTTGAGTGCCCTGGCGAATGCGACCGGAGATATTGCGGCAGGGAACCTGGATATTGAACTTCCCCCGATCAAATCATTGGACGAGGTGGGGAAATTGTCCCACTCCTTTGGTGATATGAAAAGCTCCCTGAAACAATATATCGAGGAACTTACAGAGACTACTGCAGCCAAGGAAAGGATCGAAAGCGAGTTAAAAATCGCCCACGATATTCAAATGGGAATGCTGCCTAAGATATTCCCGGCTTTTCCGAACAGAAAGGAATTTGAGATCTATGCCACAATTGAGCCCGCAAAAGACGTGGGGGGAGACCTTTACGATTTCTTCTTTTTGGATGAGGATCATCTTTGTTTTACCGTGGGAGATGTCTCGGGAAAAGGGGTGCCCGCGTCCCTTTTTATGGCCATCACCCAGACCCTTGTAAAAACCAAAGCCACCAAAGGCCTGATCTCCTCAACTGTCTTGAGCCGTGTCAACGAGGACCTTTCCTTAGACAATCCATCATTAATGTTTGTGACGCTTTTCCTGGGCATCCTCAATATCCGCACCGGTGATCTGGAGTACTGTAACGGCGGTCACAACCCTCCCTATATTATTCGTGCCAATGGAGAGTTGGAGTCTGTGGAAACCACCAACGGTATGGCCTTAGGGGTGGTGGAGGATTTCCATTATAAATCGAAAAAGGTCTTACTTCAAAAGGGAGACAGCCTTTTCCTTTATTCAGACGGTGTTACGGAAGCAATGAACGAAAATGATGAGTTGTTTACCGAGGAACGGCTTGAAAAGGAATTGAAGTTGCTGAAGGACAGGCCTATTCAGGACCTGATTAACGGCAT
>JAIOSR010000225.1 GCA_021107495.1 Desulfobacterales bacterium
ACCCCCCGTCTCCTCGCCGGAGTGGGTGTCTCCGATAGCCCTTCCCAGTGCCCTGGCTCCTGATACCGCTATGGCGCTACCCTTGACCTGTACAACAAAATCCGCCACACAT
The DNA here is from genome assembly GCA_021107495.1 of Desulfobacterales bacterium. GTDB lineage: Bacteria > Desulfobacterota > DSM-4660 > Desulfatiglandales > Desulfatiglandaceae > JAIOSR01. The sequence goes on from JAIOSR010000225.1 coordinate 113, forward strand.
GCTTCAAAGTCCGCCACACCATAACATTCTCCCATGGCTGCAAAGATAAAAGGGTATTCACGATAATGGGTATACTCCGGCCACAGGGTATCGGTGCCGCCACCCCCTAATTCGAATATCTTGTCCGAACCCTGACAGTCGGGCATTCTTGCTCCCCCGGCTTCCCCGAGCCATATCAAGGGTATTTTTAATTTTTTTATCTGGGTCTTAAATTGGAGCACCTTTTTTAGATTGATCTTGGCGTTTGTGGATGCCAGCACGGTAAAATCATTGGCGATAATCCCAACTCTTCGTCCATCTATGAATCCATAGCCCATGATGAGTGCGTCTGCCGGAGTCTTATCCTGCATCCTGGGCTGATCCGATGTACAATAAAGACCAAATTCCATAAAAGAGCCTTTATCCAGCAATTTGTCTATCCGCTCTCGCGCTGTTAATTTGCCTTGATCATGTTGTCTCTGGACCTTTTTCGGTCCACCCATTTGTAACGCTTTATTCTTTCTCGTTTCCAATTCCTGAAGCATTTCTTCAAATGCCATTACGTGCGCCTCCCTTTAACGTTTGAGTTTAATGAATCCTTTCATCAATTACCACGGACACATCCTTTCCCATTGAACCAAATGGAACCAGATCGATTTCCGCCCTTAAGCGCGTGGCAGCCCTCAAATCCTCAATTAAGAACTGCTTTATTCCCTGATTGTTTTCAAGATCGTATGATTCCACCTTGATCAGCAGGTTTTCCCGACGCCCAGAGCGGTTAACGACTATTTGAAATTTTACCAGGGTGTCATGCCTGCTTATTATCTGTTTTACTACGTCCGGGATCAGATAAACCCCTTTCAAACGAACGATATCTCCGGTCCGCCCCGCAATTCTCTTTATACGGGGGGAAGTCCTGCCGCAGGGACAGGGTTCAAAATTGAATCCTTCGGTAAAATCTTCTGTCCGGTATCGAATTATGGGCATTGCCTTACGTGAAAGATCGGTAGTCACAATTTCACCGCCCTCACCTTCAGCAGAAGCCCGGCCGGTGATAGGATCAATTATTTCCGTAATCGAATCCGTAAAACAGTGTAAACCACCTCCGTAAGCACACTCTGCCGCTAAAAAACCGGCTTCGGCCCCCCCGTACATCTCTCTCACCTCTGCACCGAATTCCTCTGCCAGGATCTCCTTATCATTTCTACCGTATATGGCCTCGCCTTTGATGATGATCAGACGTACCTTCAGGTCGTTGCGAGGATCCACACCCATTTCCTTTGCTGTTTCCGCCAGTTTCATGGCAAATGTTGGAAAAGCGAAAATGACGGTTACCCCTAAATGCTTCATAATGCCAATGTGCGTCCTGCTCATACCGGTGCCACCCGGAATAACCGCACAGCCAAGGCGCCTGAATCCGTCGTCCAGCATGGTACCGCCCAGGTCCCACTGGTAAGCATGGGTAACATCAACGATGTCACCACGACGCGCCCCGCAGATATAGAGCCCGTTGGCGGTAACATTGATGTATGCATCCATGTCACTCTTGCTGAAGGGCATCATCAAAGGACCGGGAGAACAATAGATTCGTCTGATATTTTTGATGTCTACGCACAGGAAGTCCCCGAAAGGAGGACGTGCATTCTGATTTTCAATCAACTGTTTGTGTCTCAGGAAGGGAACATGTCGGGAATAATCTTCCAGGCTCTTTATCTCTTCGGGCCTCAGTCCAGCTTTGTCAAAGACCTTTTTGTAAAAAGGAGAATTCTGGTATGCGTATCTGAGATGTTTCTGCATCTTCAGGGTACGCACCTCCAGAATTTGTTCAGGCGAGATACACTCAAGATCTTCATCCCAGTAATCACGTACAATTTTCAAGTCAGCTTTTTCCATAAGCCTTTACCTTGCAAGTATCATCCATCAAATTTTACCAAACAATCTTCGGGCAATGATAAGACGCTGCACCTCCGATGTACCTGCGCCTATGGGCATGGCCTTGGCATCTCTAAAAAACCGCTCTACCTGGAATTCCTTTGTATAACCGTAACCCCCTAAGATATGAACGGCACTTGAGGTAACGCGCTCCGACATATCGCAGGCATAGAGCTTTGCGTAAGATGCTTCCAGACCGACATCCGCCTTTACTCCGGCATCAGCCATGGCAGCGCATCTCTGGATCAGGGTCCTGCCGATGTGAATCTCCAGGGCCATGTCAGCCAGTTTCTCCTTAATCATCTGAAATCCGGCAAGTGCCCGGCCAAACTGTTCACGCTCCATGGCATATTTTCGAGCAATATCAAAGGCCCCCTGCGCTATACCGACCGCCTCGGCAGACCAGACAACCCTCTCCCGATAAAGCCCCGCTAACACCATGCGGACCATGGCATTTTCTTCTCCGACCAGATTTTCTTTTGGCACCCGGCAGTCTTCATAGACGAGTTCACCAAAGGGTGAGCCCTTGTGTCCCAGTTTTTCCATCTTCCTCCCCACGGAAAACCCGGGAAAGTCCTTTTCAACAATAAATGTGCTTATTCCCTTGGATCCCAGCTCGGGGGCGGTTTTTGCATAGGTCACTATGACATCTGCTATAGGCCCGTTTGTAATGAAGATCTTGGTTCCGTTTAACACATAGGAATCACCATCCCGGTCGGCCCTGGTCCGCATGGCAAGTGCATCAGAACCGGAACCGGGTTCGGTAATGGCAAGGCAGCCTATTTTCTTTCCCGTACACAAACCAGGCAAGTACTTCCTTTTTTGCCAATCGTTTGCATGCCAGTTCAAATTATCAACCACCAGATTGGAATGGGCGGCATAGCAACTGGCAAGCCCGGCGCTGGCCCTTGCAAGTTCCTCCACCACAATGGCCTGGGAAAGAAGCCCTGAACCGGAACCCCCGTATTCTTCCGGTACGGTTATTCCCAAAAGCCCCAGTTTTCCTAATTCGAGAAACAAGTCCCGTGGAAAACGGTCTTCACGGTCTATCTCTTCTGCCTGCGGGGCAACCTCATTTTCTACGAATTTTCGAATTGTTTCACGTAAGATTCTCTGTTCTTCATCCAATTCAATAAACATATCATCTTTTCCCTTTTAAACGTATTCAAGCCCCTTTGATATAATCTCATTGGCAATAACCAAACGCCTGACCTCAGAGGTTCCGGCCCCGATTTCATAAAGTTTTGCATCCCTGTAAAACCTGTTGACCGGAAATTCCAGCATATAACCGTAACCTCCATGAATCTGAACGGCCTGATTGCTCACACGTGTTGCTGTCTCGGCGGCAAAAAGGATTGCCGCAGCAGCAAGCTTGTGCACCTCCGTACCTTTGCCGCCTCGCTGTACTTTATCGGCCATAACCGCAGCCCTGTA
>JAIOSR010000319.1 GCA_021107495.1 Desulfobacterales bacterium
GGCCCTGGCTTTCGAGTCTCTTTAAGAGGACATAGAGTTGGCTACTGCTAACCTGCCATGTTGATTGCAGGGCGGTATCCAGAAAATGCATGATCTCGTAACCATGTTTGGGTCCTTGAAAGAGGGCACCCAGAAGAACATACTCGGTGTTTAGTCTGTTTTTCATGATATTCTGCTATAATTTAGTTTATAAAGGAATATTACAGGATGGAATAGGCTGTCAACAAAAAAGCAGGTGAAGGCTTAACCTCTTTGAAAAGAGTTCCGCATGCCTCGCCACTGTGGACTAAAGCCGCTACTTATTGGGCCACCCTTCCGCCGAACATCGAATAGGTAAAAAAGGCATAGTAATCCGGGAGATTCAAAATAAAATCAGGGGATTCAGGTTGACATAGTCTCCGGTATTCCTCCCGGTCATCCTGCGGCAATTCTGACTGTAGCTCCCCCCAGCGCATTTGAAAGAGTGATATCAAGGCGCTTCGAATATCATCACCAAGGGGGGCATGAACGTCGCCGACAAAGGTTTGGGCCCCGGGTCCATTAAGCCCCGCTTCATTAAACCAACCCAAAGCGCGTAAGAAGTGTAACGCCGGTCTCTTGCCCTTACTGAAAGGAGCAATCCCCGAGGAAGTAGAATTGAGTCGAGCCTCTAACAGGGGATATCCCGGAAGCAGTTGTTGAGAAGACCAACAAAGTATGGCTATGCTTCCGCCGGGCTTTACCACCCGCGCAAGTTCTTTCACCGACGTCAGAGGCTCCCCGCCACGATAATATCCCACACAGTCCACACTCCATGCCCAATCAAATGTGTCGTCGTCAAAGGGAAGTCCGTTCACGTCGCCTTCCTGAAAGGAAACCTGTTCCGACAGGCCAGCATTTTTTGCAATTTCCCTGGCAATAACCAAAATCTCGGAAGACAAATCAAGGCCAATGATCTTTCCGCCGAGTCCCACCGCCACTGCCAACAGCAGGGTATGACTGCCGATACCGCATCCCGCATCCAGGCCACGGCTTCCCGGAAGGAATTTAAGCGCCCGGATTGCAGAACGGATTGCCTGCTCTCTCAAAAGATCGGATAAAGCCAGCCTATGCGCATAAATTTCCGTCTCAGTCGCTTTTTCCGTGATATCATTCTTCTCGTTTACCATGCTTGTACTCCTGCTTAACTTTTCCGCCTTTTTTTGAAGAGCATCCTCGGCAGGCATGTCTGCCTTCCCCTTCATTTCCATTAGCGTTATCAGTGATGTTGCGCACAGCTTTTCAACCCCGTTTTTGACTGCGAATACCTCTGATTTACATATGGTAAGAGTGTGACCCGGCTTTATGACTTGCGCGCGGCCAATCAATAAGGCTCCGTCTCCTGGGGCAACAAGGTTCAGTTTGTATTCAACCGTCAAGATTGATGAATCAGCAGGCATAAGGCTGAATGCGGCATACCCTGCCGAATTATCGGCAATAGTTCCAACGACTCCGGCGTGAAAAAACTCATGCTGTTGGCAGAGTTCTTTTTTGTATCCAACGTGTATCTCACAGTATCCCGGTCTCACTTCAACGAGCCTTGCACCGATAAACTCCATGAACGCCTGGCGTGAAAAACTGTCGCGCACCTTATTTTCAAAATCAGGATCTGATGGTTTAAATTGCATTTAATTCGCTCCCAGTTATTTAAGTAATAGCTCAATAAGTAGCCGCGTTAGTCCTTAATCGCCGAGGGGTGAGGATAACCTAGCAGATGGACGTTTTCCGACAGCCTCCTATAACCTCAAGGCTTAACAGAAGAGTAAACATGATCTCCTCTCCGCCTTACCAGATCCCTATTTAACAGACCCTTCATAACCTCATCATATTTCGCCTCGTATTCCCCGGAGAAATACATATCGACCGTTTCTCTAAACCAAAAGGTACCCATCAACTGCTCAAAGAAAAGCGCCTCATCCACGGAACCATGCGTGAGCAGGGTATAGACCATAATTTTTTTCAACTGGTCTTCCCCGATTTTTTCTCTATTCTCCAAAAAACCTTTAACTCTTCGCCTCGCGCTTGAAATGGCCTTTTTTACATCAGTGAATGGCTTTCCATGCCCGGGATAGACTGTAGTTATCTCCAAGGCCGCTAATTTGTCCAAAGACTCCAGATGGAAAAAAAGGGCTCTGCTCCCTTCCACCCGGAGGGTCATGGCTGCCATGTCATCTTCCCAGAGTGCATCCGAGGAGATGAGTACTCCGGAACCGCTGTGATACAGGACTATACCGTCCGCTGCATGACCGGGAGTATATATCACCCGGAACTCATAAGGACCGACTGCCACCATGTCTCCGTCCTCAAGGGCAACCGTGCATTTGAAAAAATCTGCCTCCTGACTATAGTATCGCCACCATGTGGACCAGTCGTCCCTCGTGTCAATGAAATATTTTCCAACCCGGTGAAGGGCAATGTCACAATTCGACCTTTCCTGAATGGAACTGTTGCCGCCGATGTGGTCGCAATGGGTATGGGTGTTGATAATCAGCCGGACACTGGACAGATCAACTCCAAGACCGGTTATGGCCTGGGCCGTCCGTTCAAAATCCCGGACATATCCCGTGTCGATCAGGACCGGTTTAGTACCTCTGTAGACAAAGTGGTTACCGTTCAAATACCCTCTTTCAACAAAAAATAGGTCTTTCATGATTTCAATGACTTGTGTTTCACTCTCCATTCCTCTCCTTTTAGTTCCCTCCAAATTTATCAATAATCGATTGCAGAATACTTCTGAACACATGGATCTCGTCCGAAGAATAACCTTTCTTGATGGCATTGTTATACTTTTTGACAACGGAGAAGGCCTTGGTTGCCGCTTCGTGCCCGGACTCAGTTATGTATATATTAATTGCCCTTCGATCACTGGTAGAGCTTTGTCTTTTGATAAGCTTTTTCTTTTCAAGTCGATCCACCATGCCGGTAATTGCCGAACTGTCCAGCATTAATCCCTGACTCAACTCTTTAAGTAAACAACCATCGTTTTTCATGAGGTAAAACAGGACGCCTGACTGGGCGGATGTGATGTCGGCTGTTTTAAGGAGTGACTTGTCCAAGCTTGTCACTATACTATGCCGGGCCTGACCTAAAAGAAAGATAAGACGATCATTATTCTTCATTAAAAACCCTCACAATTTATTTGAGTAGCTAATAGCTTATACGTTAATAATTGATATGTCAACCAATGAAATCGCCAAGCTCTATGCCTGACTCCCGTACTCACGGCTTGACATATTAGCTTCCCTGCCCTTATATTGATTCCTTACAGTTTCTTGGTGGATTTCATGCCTTAACCCACCCTGCAAATAAGAAAAATCAGCCCCATGACCCGAAAAGAATATCTGGTTAAACAAAAAGAAATGGGCAGACACCTCCTTGGTGTTTTTCCGGCACAATATCCAAAGGAGATCCTGTGGGCCATGAATATTGTGCCCGCGGAAATATGGGACCCGCCCCTTGAAATAACTCTGGCCAACGCACACCTGCAGCCCACCATATGTTCTGTAGTGAAGCTCGGCATGGAGCTTATTCTCCAGAGGAAATGCGATATATTGGATGGGTTCCTGTTCCCTCATACCTGTGATTCGATCCAGAACCTGGCCTCGGTCATAAACGACTACATGAAGACTGAAAAACCCTGTTATTTTTTTTACCATCCCAAGGCCCCCTATGGCGCGGCCGGCCGCGATTTTTATCGCAACCATTTGAAGGAGTTGATCGGATCTTTGGAAAAGCAATTCGGCCCCCTTGACCCGGACACCCTCAAGCAGCGTATACACCAGGGTCAGAAAATTTCCGCTCTTTTGACCGAGCTTTATGATTTACGCGCACAGGGTGAGTTGAATATCACCAACGAAGAATTCTACAGTATGATTCGACATGGCGAATATCTTTTCCCTGATGACTTTATCCCGGAACTGGAAGCATTCTTAAGCCAGAATAAGGGACAGGGGATAAAGGGACAGGCCCGGGTCGTCTTAAGCGGTGTCCTGCCGAACCCCCCGGAGATACTTACACTCCTGGACGACCTTGGTGTGAGAGTGGCGCACGACGATTTCTTGATCGGAAGCCGCCGCCTTCTTGTTCCGGCCAATGATCTGGATGATCCCTTTGAAAACCTCACCGAATCCTATTTTGCCATGCCCCCCTGCTCCACCAAGGGCTCTTCCATTGGCGAAAGAGCGGAATATCTTTTTCGTCTTGTGGACGCGACCGGCGCAAAAGGCGTCATATTTAATGTGGTCAAGTTTTGTGAGCCGGAATGGTTTGATATTCCCAACCTTAAGGAGGAGTTGAAAAAGAAGGGCATTTCCACCCTTTCCCTGGACACGGAGCTGAACCAGGGGCTGTCAGGTCAAATGGTAACCCGTGTGGAAGCATTTGTTGAGATGATCGGCTGAGGTAACCCTAACATTCGGGTAATTATGTCATTGTATAAATCCACTCAATACCGCGTAATGAAAGACCTGGGAGCGCCCGCGCTTTTCCGGCTGCAGCAAATGCAGAAGAAAAAACGGCCCCGAAAGCCAAATCCCCACCTTGGCCCCCCTTTGAAATGCGCAGACCGCCTGCGGGAGATCATGACACGGCATTATTATCTGTCCCGCTTTGTAAAAGGGGCCAAACCTGTTGCCTGGGTGACCAGTGGAGCCCCGGTTGAGCTCTTGCGTGTGTTTGACTTTTACACGGTTTATCCGGAAAACCACGGGGCACTGTGCGGCGCTCAAAAACTCGGACCGGAGATCTGCTCCAAGGCCGAAGACAGGGGCTACCATCCGGATCTTTGCTCCTATGCCCGAATCGACCTGGGACATGCCTTTTCCGGAAAAACACCGGCAGGACGCCTTCCCAGACCGGATCTTCTTTTTTGCTGCAACAACATCTGTCAGACAGTGCTTTACTGGTACAAGGAGCTCTCCCATTACTGGGACGTTCCATTGATAGTCTTTGACACGCCTTTTAACTTTAAGGACATACAGGAAAGTGACATCCGGTATATGGTCAGCCAGTTCGAGGAAATGATCCCCCGGTTAGAGAAAATTTCAGGGCGTAAGTTCTCCGATAAACGCTTTAAGAAAATCATCAGCCTTGGCAGTGAGGCATCATTGACATGGGGAAGGGTCCTTGCAACCATGAAACACAGCCCGGCGCCCATGACCATCTTTGACGCCTTTGTTCACATGGCCCCGGTTGTCTCCTTAAGAGGTCTCCCGGTCAGCCTTGATTACTACCGAATATTGCTTGAGGAACTTGAGGATCGGGTTGAAAAAGGGATTGGTGCCATAGCAAAAGAAGAAAAACGCCTTATGTGGGACAACATTGCAGTCTGGTTCAAGCTGCGTGACTGGTCATTGCTGTTTGCTGAAAGAGGTTTTAATTTTGTTGCTGCAACGTACACAAATGCCTGGGCCGAAACCATTCATTATTTGAACCCCGAATCCCCCTTTGAATCCATGGCCAGGGCATACAGCCTGGTTATCCTCAATAACAACATGGACCATCGCCTGAAACTCATGGAGGGGATGATCCGCGATTACCGGATTGACGGACTGGTCATTCTTTCGCTCAGAAGCTGCAAACCCTACTCGGTCGGGCAGTACGACATCAGGCGGCTGTTGGGGGAACGCCTTGGGGTCAAAACGCTGGTCATTGAAGCGGATATGACAGACTTCCGCACTTTTTCGGAAGAACAGATTCGAACACGACTCGAAGCCTTTTTTGAACAATTAGAGGAATAACGAATATCATTATACTTCAGCCTTTTGAAATGAGCTTCTAATTACCTTAATGAGTAATGATACCTTTTCTTGAGTGACTGGCGGGAGGCCTTCGTCATTTCAGGCGGTTACGGATGGGGGACCCCCTGGCTTCCCGCTACGAAGTAGCGGGGAGAACAGGGAGGGGGTAGGCATCACACAGCCGTAACCACTTGAAATGACCAGGCGGTGAGACTCGGAACGAAAGAAAAGGCATCATTGCTCGTTTCAAGGGCTTAAAGCATTACGGGGACTCAATGACTTACTTTGCAGGAATAGATGTGGGCTCACTCACCACGGAGGTAGTCATCCTGGATAAGGATGACCGGATGGTCAGTTATGCCATCAGTGCGACAGGTGCAAACGTGACAGAGGCCGTGGAACATACCCTGGGCCAGGCCCTTTCCCGGGCCGGCCTTGCCAGGGACCGGTTGAATTTCATTGTTGCAACCGGATACGGTCGGATCACAATCCCTTTTGCGGACAAGAAAATCACGGAAATCTCCTGTCACGCCATGGGCGCCCATCACCTCTTTCCGGACACGGAAACAGTCATAGATATCGGGGGACAGGATTCCAAGGTTATCCGGATAGATGGTGAGGGTAAGGTCATTGACTTTGCCATGAATGACAAGTGCGCGGCCGGAACCGGAAGATTTTTAGAGGTCATGGCCGGCACATTCCAGGTCCCTATTGATGATTTTGGGGCACTTTCCCTGAAATCAAAACGCGAGATTCCCATATCCAGCATCTGCACAGTGTTTGCCGAATCAGAGGTAATCTCTCTCATTGCCCGGAACGAACCTGCGGAAGATATTATTCGCGGGCTTCACAGGTCGGTTGTCAGCCGAGTATGGGGCATGGTTCAGACAGTGGGAGTTCCCGGCCCTGTGACCATGAGCGGCGGGGTGGCAAAAAATCCGGGTGTGGTCATTCTGCTTGAGGAACACCTTAAAAAACCCATCCATATCCACACCGAACCCCAGATCATCGGGGCACTGGGTGCAGCGCTCTTTGCCAAAAAGCATTTTCTTCGAGATTGATGGACTCGCAAAAAATCGATTTGCACCTTTCTACTTGATTGACTTTCTGCAAGTCCACAAAAATCAGAAACAACGAGTAGCAGAAATCTAATTATTAATATTCGAAAGGGAACTGGTGTGTACGCCATGCCGGGCCAGGAAATTTCTTGTGCCGTCCCCTTCCCCCTCAAGTTTTTCCCCGTCCCTTATAAACCTCAGTTGCCGGTCTTCTTCAAAATAGCCCACTTTATCTTTCGGAAATTTGTCCGTTAAGAGGTTTTTCAAAGGCTTTGATATTTCCTTTACTTTTGCCCATCCACGAAGGGTATCTACAAACCCGATGGGATTCTTTTCCTTCAGTTCTGTCACGGTCAAAGGCCCTTCCCTGTCCTCGGGCCATACAACCTTTAAGGCGGAAGGAAAGCGCTCCTGTATTTTCCTCGCGAGCCGTACTCCTTCCTCGTTATGATGGCAAGCGATAATTACTTCTCGGATTTCCACCAGGATCACGCCGTTCATCACCATGTAGCCTGACTCTAATGGTATTCCTATGGCCTGTTCACCGGCCTTTAACATGGTCCTGGTGTCCTGCTCTCCCTCACATATCCATAGGGTCTGCCTCAATTCCCTGGCCCATTCAATAGCCAATGGATTGTAAGGATGTTTGTTCGCGGCCTCAATTGGTTTTTCCACAAAGACGTGCCTGCCTTTGCCCTTCCTTTTCTTTGGTATCGACTTTAAAACTCCCCCGGTATAACCGCATATGTCGTAATTCGGGTCATAGTCCGGGGCCTGTTCCACGGGCAAACCCATCTTTCTACAAAAGGTGAACGCATTCCCGCCCTTCCTGCACGAAAAGCAATTCCAGAGGCCATTTTCCGGATTCACGGAAAATCCCTTGCGTTTGTTCCCATTGTCTTCGTGAAAGGGACACCATCCCTCATAATGATCCCCGGCCTTTTCCAGGCCCTTCACGTGTTTTTTGTAAAATTCCATGTAATCCATATGTTATCCTATTCAGGGGACTAATGACAAACCACACATAATTTTAAGCCCCACTAAGTAATGACCCTTAAACCTGCCTTCCCTATTCTTTGTGATATTTGTAATTGCCGTGTCAAAATTATCAGACGGGCACCCAGCATCGATGGGACGGTATTTCATCAACAAAATATTCCCCACCTTTAACCGCTTCAGAATATTTGAATCCTCCCTGACCAGAATGCACAGGGGTCTTGACCCTATGCGCCGGATCTTGAATTGATACTGGAAATCAAATCCCTTTACTGGGAATTCCACGCTGTAGTAGCGCTCCGCTTCCCTGCCGGATTCAGTTAAATCGTTTATGAATCTATTGGCCACGGCACATTCCTGCATGTGTCTCACCTCCCGATCTATTGTTGACGTTCCTCACCCCGAGGTTTCCCTGTTACATAAAATATAAGGCAAGTTTGATGCCAAAAAGAACAGGTTCAAGAAAGATCACTGAATTTCGGAAAAATCCGATGATATTTATAAAATAAAACAATTAGTTACGGATTATATGCCTGGGCTGAACGAAAAGGACCAAAGATTGTGGAAAGGAAAGCGCAGCATGAATTTTTCACGCCACCGTATGAATTTTCATACATTCTCTTTATGGAAGGTCACATAAAACATACATTCCGGAAAGACGTGGCTCAGTCCGGCCAATCAGGGCAATGCCTTAAAGGTCCATCGCGGGAACTGTCTTAAAAAATATGGTGGGGGTTAAACCTCTTGCTTTTCAATCTCTTTTTCCTGCATGGCATACAGGTATTCGTCTGCCTCTTCTATATTTTTGAAAACACGCAAGCTGGGCAAGGCGTTTATTATTTCAAATACCTTTTTTATTTGCGGTCTCAGGTTTGTCATCATAAACACCCCGTTGTATTTCGACATGGCCTTTTGGGCCATAAATACAAATCTCACCCCGGCACTGCTTATATAATCAAGTTTACTCAAATCAAACATTAAAACCTTTGTGGTAGCCGCAAAAAGCGGTGTTACCTCCTCTTCAAACATAAAGGAAGTAGTTGAATCAAGATGCCCTTCCGGTATGACCACATAAACGCCTTCCTGCTTGTTTTCGACAGTAATGTTTAACGGCATGGCTTCCTCCTTTCTTATTAGATCAGTGATATCTTAATTCCTTGAAACAAGTAATGAATGCAACCTAACAAAGCATGGCGACGGTCGCGAAACGCCCGGTCTTTCCTTCAGCTCGATAGGAATAGAACAGGTCGGTCCTGCACCGGGTGCAGATTCCGGAGACCTCAATATTTTCTTCTTTCAGCCCCGCTTCCACAAGCTGTCCGCAGCTCACGGCCCACAGGTCAAAATAGTTTTCCCGGACCATAAAGGGCCTGAAGTTTTCCGGGAATATTTCCTCATGTGTGACAAACTCGGCGCAGCATGGGCCGAGTGAGGGGCCGATTGCCGCTACCAGGTCGGACGGTCTGCATTCAAAGTCATGCTTCATCCTCGCAATCACCCGTCCTAAGATATTTTGGACATTCCCCCTCCAACCACAATGCACATTGGCCACCACCGATCTTTTCGGGTCAAAGATAATGACCCCCTGGCAGTCGGCCTGTTTTATCATGAGAGCCACACAGGATATGTCGGTGATCATGGCGTCGGCAGGAGGAATCTCGCCTTGTGTGTCCAAATGGTCCCTCCTTATGACAAAAACCGAGTCCCCGTGAACCTGATCCACAAAAATCAGGTGTTCGGCTTCGACAGCCTTTTTGATGCTGCTCAGATTTTCATTCACATTCTCAGCCGAATCACCCACCGTGTAACTGGTATTAAGGCCGTTATAAGGAGGATCGCTTAAACCACCCATACGGGTAAAGACCCCGTGGATAAGCTGCTGGTTCAGGGAAAGACCGGGAAACCGGAAACAGGTAACATCTTTCCTGACCCACAGAAGATCAGATTCTCCGGGTATGATTATTTTCGGGAAAGAAGTGGAACCGGTAGGAAAATCGTTTGTGGTGGGAGAAACTTTTATTGGGAGTCCTTGGTCGTGCATCCCTATTCGAACCATGACCGGGAAGACCTTGCTGCCCGGAGAAAAAAGATAGATCCCATCACGACACAGGCTTTCTTAGCTACCGCTGCTTCCTCCCGGACCTGACGGGGTTCGTAAGCGCCTGTCACGCGTGGTCCATCCCCACTCCATAAGCAACAACGAATCAACTCGGACCAGGGATCTCCTGAAGGACTTTCAACCCCGCATGAGCGGATTTCGGGTTACAGGGCACCGCTAACTCCCCGTCTAGCACGACCAAGGCCCACAAGAATTGACTACGCGACGTCCACCCTCTCTTTGAGTCCCTTTCCAACTTTGAAAAAAGGAAGCTTCTTGGGTGACACTTCGATAACTTCACCGGTCTTGGGATTTCGACCCTTGTAACCGTCATACTTTTTCACTTTAAAGCTGCCAAGACCTCGAATTTCGACCCTTTCGCCCTTCACAAGGGAATTTTCCATTTCCCCGAAGACCGTGTTAACTACTTCTTCGGCCTTTTTCAGACCTAAATTCTCTTCCTTGGCTAACGCCTCAATCAATTGAGATTTGTTCATGGCTTTCCTCTTTCAAATAAAGGAATAATTAAAACTGGTTACCTGGGTGACGGTTATAATTAGTTGATAAAAAAGCACAAGTCAAGGCCAAATTTCTGAAAACTTATCATACATTGCAAAAACATTGGAATCTGCCCGGGTCAAGTGTTTACTTTTCCCCTCCCTTAGGCTATAAAGCCAGTGTTTTTAAAGGACTCAGGAAGGCATGGATATTCCAGTCCCGCATTCGTTTTTGGTGAATTTATTGTAGCTAAGCAGGTTATCCGGTTTAAGGTTGATCGAAAGCTTAAGGTAGGGATAAGGAGCACTTTTTATGAAAAAACTGACTCACAAAGGGATAGAGGACCTGGTTCCTTATCCACCGGGAAAACCCATAGAGGAACTTGAAAGGGAACTGGGTATAACCGGCTCCATAAAACTGGCCTCCAATGAAAACCCGCTCGGTCCCTCCCCCATAGCGGTTAATGCGATCATGGATAAGGCCTCGACCCTTAACCGTTATCCGGATGGGAGCGGATATTATCTCAAGAATATGTTGAGCAAAAAATTCGGCGTTCCTTTTGAGCAGATCGTCCTGGGAAACGGCTCAAACGAGATAATCGAATTGCTCATCAGGACCTTTGTATCCCCGACCCAACACGTCGTCCAGGCATTCACCACTTTCCTGGTATATGAAAAAATCGTAAAAGGCGCGGGTGGCAGTATCATTTCCATAGCCCTTTCGGACTTCAAGATCGACCTGAACAGGGTGGCTGAGGCTCTCACAACCGAGTCCC
>JAIOSR010000449.1 GCA_021107495.1 Desulfobacterales bacterium
GGTCTACCTCGTTTTCATAGTCACCCACCCTGCCTTCCCTGAATTCGTGATAAAGGAACAGTAGTTTACAAAGGTATGTCCGGTCGGCCATCTGGGCCAACAGGTCCGCCGCTCCTAACATCTTCCCTAAAAGTTCCGTTTCTCTTGAAGAAAACTCGATCTTGGCAATATCCACGGACAGATCTGTGCAAAGGATCATATCCCTGCCGTCTCTCACGTCTTCTCCGGAAAACCCGTAATCCGAGGCGTGCCGTTTCAGAAAATCCATGCTTCGCCGGACATGCTGTGTCGTGTACTTTGCGCCGGTGCCTTCAAGGTCACTTTCATCCTGGATATATCCGGTATCGTGGAGAAGGGTCGCTATCAGACCCAGGACAATGCCACGGTGAGTTAAGGTATTGCCTTCGAGTATACCACCGTGGATCAACCGTGCCATAGCCAAAAAGGTGGCTGTGATGTGGAGGAGGTCATGGTACTCGGTATTGCAGGCATGGTATCCGGGCCTGTTCCCCTCGTAAAGGCTTACTACAGAACGAAAAGCGGCGGCGACAGGGGTCACTTCAAACTTGGGTGAAATCAGCTTGAGAATCACCTGGCCCTCGGCCAGCACTGCTTCAGGAGAACCCATGTTTACAAGCTCGGAAAGTTGCCTGTGCTGCATTACCTTCTCCCGGTCAAATCGACTCTATGGTCCGCAAATATGGGGCATAACAAGGGTATTATCAATACCCACGAAGATCGGGTCAATAAAAACAGAGATCAGAACTGGCATTAATTTATCAATATTTATGGTGATTGTAAAGGACGGTTTTTCGGTTGAAAACTTCCTTTTTGTCCTGACAAAACTTGACAAGTCTTTAGGAAACACATAATCTTTTCGGCATACCGAGCAAATGAACTATAATTTAAACGCGGGAGAATTTCATGAGAATGGGACAATTGCTCACTGCCAGCCAGGAAGATTATTTGGAGGCCATTTTTCATATCGCGTCTGAAAAGCAGGCTGCCAGGGCCAAGGATATTGCCAAAAGGCTTAAGGTGAATAGCTCTTCCGTGACCGGTGCGCTTCGAGTACTTGCGGAAAAGGGCCTTGTCAACTATGCCCCATACGATGTGATTACGTTAACGGCAGAGGGGAAAAAAATAGCCAAAGACGTGGTCCGGCGACACGAGGTCCTGCGCGACTTCTTTGTAAGGGTGCTTAGGATAGATCCGGTTGAGGCCGACGAGGGGGCCTGTAAGGCGGAACACGCCTTTCCCCGTTCCATTCTGGATAGCCTTATCAAATTCGTGGAGTTTCTGGATGTATGTCCACGCGCAGGGATTTCATGGATGGAGGCTTTCAGGGCCTATTGCGAAGGCGGTTTAAACCAGGAAGAATGCATAAAGTGTACCTTCCGGGCACTGGAAGACCTTAAAGGAAAAAGAAGGAAAGACGCTGAACAGGGAAAAACGACCCTGACCCTCCAGGAATTGAAGCCGGGGCAAAGGGGTATGATCGCCAGGATAAAGGCTCGAGGAGAGGTTCGCAGCAGGATCCTTGGCATGGATATAAGGCCGGGGGCCCTCGTAGAAATTGAACGTCTGCATCCCGACACCGACCAGGTGGAAATCAAGATGAGGGGGTATCACCTTTCTCTCAGGAAGGATGACGCCAATAAGGTCATTGTGGAGCTACTGTAATAAAAGATAAATATCTTCTAATTTCTCATACCCCTAAGCCCAGAAACATGCCCACCTGTCTGATGACAAGGGCCACTAAGTAGGCGACAATAAGGTTGAACCCGATGGAAAATCCCGCCCATTTCCAGGAACTCTCCCTCCGGATCATGACCACCGTCACAAAGCAGGGGACATAGAGCATTGTAAAGATGATGAGAGTAAAGGCCAGTAATGGATTCCAGTTGGGTGCGTTTTTCAGCCTCTGGGACAGGGAACCTGCCTCATCAGGGTCCACGTCTCCTAAAGAATATGCTGTTCCCAAAGTAGATACGACCACTTCCTTGGCCGCAAAACCTCCCACAAGGGCAATGTTGGTACGATAATCAAAGCCCAATGGCTTGGTGACTGTCTCCAATTTTTGGCCGATCCATCCGGCAACAGTCCCTTTTAAGCGGGCCTGTTGTTCGCTCATATCCGTTTCAATCATATCGCTTTTGTAATTTATGTAGCGCGCGGCCGCGTTTAGGTAAGCACTGCCCATTTTGTGTTTTGAGAAATCCTCGTTTTCGAGAAACCCTGCCGCCCTTACAATGGGAAACAAAGGCTTCTTCTCCATGTCCCGGATAGTGGCCATGTCATTTTCTTCCATGGCCTTGTCATAGGAATCAAACAGTTCGTTTAAATCTGAGAGGGCCTTTTCGTCCTCGAGCATTCCTTTGACATCCGGTGAAACGAGAAAGGATTTTGTAATTTTCCGGCGGTTATCCTCAAATGACCTTTGTTTCTCTGGGGAAATTTCAGGAAAGGTCATCATTACCCACAGGATGATGGAAATGCCTAATATAACCGTGCCCGCCTTTTTGATATACTGCCAGGTCCTTTCCCATGTATGGATCAAAAGTCCCCTGAGCGTGGGCATACGATACGGGGGAAGTTCCATGACAAATGGGGTCTTGGGGCCTTTCAGGACCGTGGATCGAATGATCTTGGCTGCAAACAGGGCAAAGGTCCAGGAAAGGATCGTGATGATGAACAGCATCCGGGCCTTATGTGCGGAGAAAAAGGCCGCAATCAAGATCGCATATATGGGCAATTTGGCCCCGCAGTTCATGAACGGGACCACGAGAAGGGTGGCGATTCTCTCTTTGGGGTCTCTAAGGGTCCTTGCGGCCATTACACCGGGCACGGCGCATCCCCCGGAGATGCCGCCGCTGATAATCAGGGCCATAACCGAATTCCCGTGAAGCCCGAACCAGCGCAACACCCTGTCCAGCATGTAGGCTACCCGTGCCATGTACCCGGAGTCCTCCATAAAGGCAATGGCGAAGAACATAAACATGATAAGCGGAACAAAGCCCAGAACACCCCCTACCCCGTCAATGATACCGGATACGATCAGGGATTGAAGGTATCCTTCAGGAAGAACTGACGAGATCACCCAGCCGAGCCCTTCGAAAAATGCTTCGAACCATCTGACCGGGACCTCGCTGGCCCAGAAAGTAAATTCATAGATTGCGTAGAGTATGGCTAACATTATCAGCGGGCCGATTGCACGGTTTGTCAGGACCTTATCAATCTTGTCCGAGACATTTATGCGTGATTCAACCTTCCGCTTGACCGTCTTTTTGGTTATACCGGCGATGAACCCATAGCGATGGTCCGCAATAATTCCCTCCGGTTCATCCTCGAGGGTATTCATAATATGCCTGAAGATACGCTGATAGATGGTATCTATCTGTTCACCCA
>JAIOSR010000021.1 GCA_021107495.1 Desulfobacterales bacterium
CCTCCTTCCATTTTCCTTTGTCATACTCTTTGTGAGTCATTATATGGCGAATAAATAAACGATTCATTCGATAATGAATGAAAGCTATCAACCTGTACTTGTTTCCTCCGATATTGAAAATCACAAAATTGCCGACTTTGTCAGCACTTGGAAATAGTTGCTTTATATCTGTGAACATTTTGAACTCTTCATGTTTCACAATTCTATACCAATGATTCAATGGCCTTACGGCTGCTGTGTGTTTACCACAAAATTCCCTTATTTTTTTGTAGCTAATGATATGCATTCAATTCTTTCTAATGTTTCTTCTCATTTTGAGAATATTGTAGCAGCCTTGTAGGTATTGTCAATAAAAAAATCTCAGGTTGAGAACATCCAAGTTTCCATTAGGAGCTTTGGGGGTGTAATTCAAGGCTGTTGGCTAAAATCCCCCTCAGTCCCCCTTTAAAAAAGGGGGAAGATTCTGTCCGCATTATCCGTATAAAAAGTGTAAATCGATGGTAGGTTGGACCAAGGCAACAGAATGAAATGGTTTAAGAAGTCACGGAATTTGAAAGGACAAAGTAAATCCGTTTCAGCTGAGCCCTTTTCCCGTATCCAGAACCGGAGTGATGGTGACACGTATGTCTGTGAAATGATTTCCTGTTTAACGACCTGGTCCGATATTTTCTTTACGACTTATGATATAATTTGCCTGTAAATTGTTACATTATATGGCTTAATTTAGGTCCAAAT
The DNA here is from genome assembly GCA_021107495.1 of Desulfobacterales bacterium. Classification (GTDB taxonomy): domain Bacteria; phylum Desulfobacterota; class DSM-4660; order Desulfatiglandales; family Desulfatiglandaceae; genus JAIOSR01. Next base: position 736 of record JAIOSR010000021.1, read on the forward strand.
AATGACATACTGCTGCCATTCGGTTAAGTTAAAATGGGTGAAGGTCTCGCAAATTTTTTATCCTGTTCCCCGTCCCTGATCGGGGGTGAGAGGCAAGACATGCTTCAGTTCCATGTCAGGCCTCAAATCCACCATCAAATTCCCGCATCAACAATGTGAGCAAAGGATTTTGTGGTGTGTCCCTGGCCACCGGCAAGATGTCAGATGCAAGGCGCCGAGGAGCGACGACTGAGGCGTATTGGCCATACGCCGCAGGGAGGAGCGAGCGAAGGCAACACCGCAGATGATATTTTGACGGTGGATCAGGGCAGACCCGGCCATATTGACATTGAGAAGTTTTTGAGGTTATAAGACAGAAAAGGAGGTACAAAAAAAATGCCTATTAAGCGACCGGTTAAGTTATTTATTACCTTGTTTTCCCTGGCACTTATATTGGTGGTTTTTTTTCTGCCCTCTACGGGCCTTGCCGCTGGGGAGACTGTTTATCTCAAATACAATGTTCACGCTTTCCAGAAGGGTTCCGGATATAATTCGAGCTATGCAAATTGGACAAATCCCGGGCCCGGACACGTCCTATTCCCGGTCAACACGGCTGTCAGGGTAAGTGCATTCAGCAGATGGAGAGCAGGGAGGGGCTTTTTCCTGACCACGGTTGATGACGGAAAGAAAATTTCCTACGAATTTCATAAACAAAGAATGGGGATGACTATTGACGAATACACCAAGCTGATCACATCCCCAAAAAAGGTATCCCTGAAGAGGTTCTCCAAGAAAGACCGGGAAGGGATACGGCTTGGAAAGGCCATGGTCGGAATGACCAAAAAGGGTGTCATGACGGCGCTCGGTTATCCCGCCTGCCACAAAACGCCCTCATTGGAAGACGGTGTCTATGTTTACTGGCAGAGCCGGTTCAAAACCCTGGCAGTTGAATTTGACTCAAAGGGAAAGGTCATAAAAATCAGGCAATAAAGGAATTGCCCCGAATAGCAGCCATCATTTTCCTCACCCATTGAACCCTCATAACCGTTCACTCCCCCCTTTCGTAATGGGGGCAGAGGGTAAAATTGACTTAAAAATTCTCCCTCACCCCCAGGGAAAAGTCAAAATCGTAGTTTCAGGTGGACAAAAATCCCCCTCAATCCCCCTTTAAAAAAGGGGGAAGATTTTGAAATGACTTGCTTTTCGTTAAATGTAAAACCGACGTTCCCCCCTTTTCTAAAGGGGGGGGTAGGGGGAATTTTTGTGGAGTTGTGGACCATGGCGGAAGGTGAATGCAGTTCAAAAAAGGTTTGGGTGACCGATGCTGTGACGGTTACCGCACTGGCCCATGACCTCGAGAGACTGTGGCACCGGATTATGTCGGGGGAGACATCCATAAAGCCGGTTCGTCGTTTCCCTGTTGAAAAATACACCTGTCGTATTGCCGCCCTCATGGAAGACCTGACCCGATCAGGCGGCCAATCACTGATACATGACCTTTTTGACCGTCTGTTCAGCAAAACAGGCCCTGTTCCTTCGGACGCCTTTCTTGTTACTGCAACCACCAAGGCCGGCATAGACAATCTGGAGAGGTTGCGACAAGAAATTCCGGCAGACCTCAATGATATCCTGTTAGCCTCCGTCCCTGATATTGCATCTAAAAAACTTGGATTGGAAGGACGGGCCATCAACATAAGTGCGGCCTGCGCCTCCTCTGCCATAGCAGTAGCGCGCGGTGCGGCACTGATTGCCACGGGCAGGGCCGATGCGGTCCTGGTATGCTGCCTTGATGTTGTGACCGAGTTTGTTTTTTCCGGTTTTTCATCCCTTGGCGCCCTATCCCCTGTGCCCTGTATGCCCTTTGACCGGGAACGGAGCGGCCTGAGCCTTGGTGAAGGGGCCGCTGCCCTCATGTTGATGAGCCGCGAACGGGCCGAACGCGAGGGCATGCCTCATCTCGGTACAGTCTCGGGCTGGGGCATTGCCGGCGACGCCCATCATATCACCGCACCGGCCCGGGATGGACGCGGTCTGATAAAGGCCATCCGCCTGGCCTTACACAGTGCAATGCTCAAAGAGGAAGATATATCAGTAATCAGTGCCCATGGTACCGGAACCGTTTATAATGACCTCATGGAATTGACCGTGTTTCGCCATCTGTTCGGGCACCGAAGGTTGCCTGTCTATTCCGTTAAAGGGGCCATTGGGCACACGATGGGCGCGGCAGGGGGTATTGAAGTGGCCCTGGGCCTCAAGACTCTCTACGAGCAGGTTGTTCCCCCCACGGTCGGACTTTCAAATCCGGAAGACAATGCAACAGGACTGGTATCCCCCCTTGCAAGGGAGATGACGGGAGATTACCTGCTGACCACCAATTCCGGTTTTGGCGGAACCAATGCCGCCATTATCCTGAAGAAGGGGGAAAAGATGTGATGTCATTGATCACCGGGATCGGCTGGGTCACTGTTTCAGGTATGGGACCTGGAAGAACGTCCAGGGACTTTGCCCTGACGGCCGGCCGGCTGCCACGCATATCCCGCAAGGCTGTTTTTGAAAAACCATATCGGCATTTCGGCAGAATGGATGAATTCTCCAGACTGGGGCTGGCCGCCATTGCATTTGCCCTCAAAGATGCGGGTTTGGATGAATGGACCCAAATGCGTGACATGGGAATTCTGGCCTCCACCGTATATGGCTGTCTTCAAACGGATATTGATTATTTTGATACGGTGATGGCCGGGGACGGACAATCGCCCAGTCCGGCACTATTCTCGTACACCCTTCCCAACTGTTTCTTAGGAGAAGCAGCTTGCCATTTCGGGCTTACGGGAGCAGCCTATGTCATCAATGAGCAGCATCCCTCAGGGCTTGCCACGCTATGCGCGGCCATGGACGGAATTTCGTGCGGGGAATTTGAAAGCACCCTGGCAGGCATTTGCGATCTGGGTTGTCCCGCGCATTTTCCACTAAATGAAAGGGGCGTTCCCGGTGCGGTATTTTTAGTGATCGAAAAGACCACGCGATCCGGCTGTTTACCCTACGGATCTCTTACCATGGACAAGGATGGTGAGATCATGTTCAATGGAAAAAAGATTGAAGACCTGGTTGGTCTGGTGAAAGTATGTCTAACAAAAACTTAAGGATGAAAACTTCAGCCCAAGACAGCCCAATTACAAATGCCCCACGCTCTTCTCCTGTGGACACCCCTAAGGTGATCATCGTTATCCCTTTTTACAACCATTCAAATACATTAAGGGCTGTGGTGAAAGAGGCACTCGATGTCCACGATTCGATCATGGTCGTGGACGATGGCAGTACGGACCGGGGTGTGGATAAACTGGAAGGCCTTAGTGTGCACATTGTCCGTCATCCTAAAAACCTGGGCAAGGGCGCGGCCATTTTGTCCGCAATAAAGGA
>JAIOSR010000155.1 GCA_021107495.1 Desulfobacterales bacterium
GCCGGGTCGTGTGTCTCGATACTTCACCGGTCCCCCGCAGTGCGCTCAGACCCTTTGTACTTTTTCATCTGAAGGTTGTGATCCCCCTTTTAGGTTACCTGCTCACCCGGAACAGGGACGCCTATATGTACCTGCCCGAGTCCACCCAGGCATTCATGACACCGGACCAACTGGCCTCGATCATGAGGAACGTCGGACTTAAGGATGTGTCCTACCGCCGATTTATGTTGGGCACCATGGCGGTCCACACGGGGATGCGACCTGTTCTTTAAATTGAATCTGCCAAGTCAGTTTCTCATGCTGGTTATCGGGGCGGGTATTCTTCCTCCTCTTTTCAGGAAATTCTTGGCAGAGTAAGAGCTTACCTCCATGACGGGCGCCTCGCCTAAAAGCCCTCCGAAATCGACCGATTCCCCGGCCTTTTTGCCGGGCACGGGGATGACCCGAACAGCCGTGGTCTTGTTGTTTATTACGCCTATGGACAGTTCGTCGGCGATGATCGCGTTGATGACCTCCGCGGGGGTATCGCCCGGAACGGCAAACATGTCCAGACCCACGGAACAGACGGAGGTCAGGGCCTCCAGCTTGTTTAGATCGAGTGCGCCCCGTTTGACGGCCCGCATCATTCCGGAGTCTTCGCTGATGGGAATAAAGGTCCCGCTCAATCCACCCACGTTTCCGCTTGCCATTGCACCGCCTTTCTTTACGGCATCCATCAACAGGGCAACGGCCATCGTGGTGCCGTGGGCCCCGATCGATTCGATCCCGAATGCCTCTATGATCTCGGCCACGGAATCACCCTTGGCGGTTGTGGGAGCCAGAGAGATATCCACGATTCCGAATTGAATATCGAGGTTTTCGGCAAGCTCCCTTCCGATCAGTTCACCGCTTCTCGTAATCTTGAAAACCGTTCTCTTGATGATCTCGGAAAGTTCCGTCAGGTCGCAGTCCCTGTTCTTTTCAACCACGCTGTGAACCACGCCGGGGCCGCTCACCCCGATATTGAGCGTGATATCGGGCTCTCCGATGCCGTGAAAAGCGCCCGCCATAAAGGGGTTGTCTTCAGGGGCATTTGCAAAGGCCACGAATTTCGCACATCCTATGGCATTCTCGGTCTTCGAGGCGGTCTGCTTGAGCATGTTTCCTATCAGGTTTATTGCATCCAGGTTCATTCCCGCAACGTTTGTTCCCACATTCAAAAAGGAGCAGACCCTCTCGGTAGCGGCAAAAACCTCCGGCAGGGATTCTATCAGGACCCTGTCGGAGTTTGTGAGGCCCTTCTGCACGGAGGCGCCGAAACCGCCCACAAAATCTATTCCTGCATCCCCGGCGGCCCGGTCTATGGCTTTTGCCATTTCGACGAATTTCCGGCTTGTGGGATGGGTCTCCATTATGAGGCTTACCGGTGTAACGGATATCCTCTTGTTCACGATGGGTATGCCGTACTTTATTTCGAGCTTTTCAGCCTCTTTCACAAGCCTTTGGGCATTTTCATGTATCTTGCGGTACACCTTTGCGCAAAAGGTTTTGAAATCATTGTCAATGCAATCTTTCAGGTTTATCCCCAGGGTCGTCGTTCTTATATCGAGATTCTGGTGAAGAATCATGCTGGCGGTTTCAAACACTTCTTCTACTGATATGGACATGTCTCACACCCTGTGCATCATATTGAAGATTTTTTCGTGTTGAATCTGAATCTCAAGCTGAAGTTCCCTGCCTATCCCTTCAAGCCTTTCGCGGATCTCTTTCATGCCCTCTTTTGAATCCTTCATATCCACGAGCATGGTCATCACGAAATACCTGTCCATGATTCTCTGGTTGATGTCCTCGATGTTGATTCCGCACTCGTAGAGCAGCATGGAAATCCTGGCGACAATGCCCTTTTTGTCTTCTCCGATAACCGTTATGAAGAGCAATTCCCTTTCCATTATTTGAACCTCAACCTTCTACTATTTTGTGGCTATTCCGTCCTGACAGATGTAAAGAGGGCCGGATAATTTTATTTACAATAGGTAATGCAATTAAAGCCCCACATAATCATTTTCCCGAAATCGAAAATAACCCTTTTCACTCATCCGAATAAAGGGTATGGCTGCAGACGTCAAAGTAACCAGTGTAAGGTGCAGGGAATCGAGGTTTGAACCCAATTCGTTCACCCTCTGCTGGAAGTGGGTCAATTCGGAGGCGATGTCCTCTATTTTCATTTCTGAAACATACCCGCCTATTTTGAAAGGGATGTCGGCCAACAATTCCCCGTTGACGGATAATACGATTCCCCCTTGATTTTCAATAACCCGATTGATGGCCGTGACAAGATCATGATCATTTTCTCCGATGGCTATAATACCGGATGCATCCCAGCAGAGGCTCGTGGCCACAGCCCCTCTTTTTTGGCCCCAGCCCCTGATAAAACCTACAAATTTTTCACCTCTGCCGCTGACCCTCTCAATAAATACGATTTTCAATACGTCCTGTTCGGGATCCGGGGAAATCTCTCCATTGAAGGGTGTGACCTTCACTTTCCCTTCCCTGGTCACCAGCCCCCCCGGTTGAATATCCATAGTCCTCATCTCTTTTCTTGAACCGATTGCCGATAAAGGCACGGCCAAGCTGTCTTCCGGAAGGGGGTCTACCAACACGGTATTCAAGAGATTCTCCGGGTAAGGCGTCCTGGGCAGGGGA
>JAIOSR010000278.1 GCA_021107495.1 Desulfobacterales bacterium
CCAAAAAACCCCCAAACCCCAGGAAATTTTATTAAAAAGGGGGAAAACATCTTTTTAAGGGGCAAAAAAAAAGGGAAAAACCCGTTTTTTTTTTTTGACCAAAACAAATCGAATTAAAAAACCCCCCCCCCCCCCCCCCCCGAAGGGGTAAATGTGGAACTCCACGGGGGCAGGAGCCGGGCGGAGAGTGAGGGGAAAGGGATCGGTTCAGTGTTATATTTCCGGTCAGGAACACGACGAATACCTTATGGGGATAGCAAGGACCGAATTTTATGGAACAGCTAAAAAATACAGGGTTTGAATCGGGACCAACTCACCTATGCCCTGTGACGGGATTACCGATCCGTGGCAGGCCTGAATGGACTGATGTCAGCTTCGGCGGGGATTACAGGGTGACATTCAGTCTCCTGGGGGATAGCATCCTTTTGCTAAGGGCTTCCGGTCACGCAACATTGCATGATCTTGAACACTCAGTCATGCTTTGCAGGGAGGTCCTGACTAAGTCTATTTCGGAGGGACAACCTTATGTCCGGATAGAAGACTGGTCCGAGCTTAAAGGGACTTCTCGAAAAGCCCGTGAATGTTATATTAACTATATTAAAAATCGCCAACGGCTTGCGGGTTTGATCTTCTATAACTTATCCTTATTTTTCAAGATAGCTGTAAAATTCGGAAAGAAATTCAATGTGTTAAAATTCAAGGTGGAGATAGCTGATAATTACATGGATGCGGTCAAATACGCCCAAGAAATATTATCAATCAGCCAGACAAACATAGAAAATTCTCCTACCAGCATCAACTTTCCCCTCCTCAATATCCGTGAGGGGAACATATCGCCTCATAAGATAGTTTCTCAGCCTGACTGGTGCTATCAAGCTGAAAATTTTTCATTACGCTTTGAGGTCATCAACGATTGTGTCCTCCATGGAATATCCACCGGCCGCTTTGAAAAAGAACATATCGACCCGTCTACAAGATTGCGCGAGGAGATCATAGAGTCGGCGGGTTTATCAGGAAGCCCATACTCTTATGTCCTGGGGTTAGAGGAATCCGGTGGGACCAGCCAGGATGCTCGTAAACAGTATGTTCAGGCCATATTGAACCTGCATAAAAAGTATCCTTTCAACATGTTCCTTTTTTACGGGGTAAACAGATTGTTGAAGGCAGGGATCAATATGGCCAGACCCTTTATGCCCTTCAAGGTCAGGGTGGTAACAGATTTAGAGAGCGCCTTGAATCTCATAGATAAAGAAAAGTCCAAAAATATAGTTCCAACGCCTCTTTTGACGGACAAAGATTCAGCCGGAAGGCCCTTTACATCTGATCAGACCCAGCAGTATGTTAATGAACTGCTTAAATTTATAGGAGAAATCGACTGGGAGACTGACGGCATCAGTGAAGGGGAGGGGAAAGACCATTCCCACCCTTTTGGTCCTGTGTTCGATGCCATAAAGCTCATCAAATGGGAGCTTGACGATCTTTGGACTGAGCAGAAGCGGATAGAGGAAGAATTAAAACAGGCTAAAGAAGCGGCAGAGGGAGCCAACAGGTCCAAGAGCGATTTTTTAGCCAACATGAGCCATGAGTTGAGAACGCCGTTGAACCATATCATCGGGTTTACCGAACTGGTGGTGGATAAAAAGTTCGGGGATTTGAACGAAATACAAACAGAGTATCTCGGCGATGTGCTGACAAGCAGCCGGCACCTGCTTTCATTGATAAACGGCATCCTGGATCTTTCCAAGGTCGAGGCTGGTAAAATGGAACTGGAACCTTCGGAAATAAATCTGAAGCCGCTTCTGGTAAACAGCCTGGTCATGATCAAGGAAAAGGCCATTGAGCACGGCATACAATTGTCAACAGATATGAACGACATGCCGGAAACCATTACCGCCGACAAGCGCAAGCTCAAACAGATTATATATAATCTGCTGTCCAATGCGGTGAAATTTACACCGGATGGCGGCTCCATTACTCTCGCCGCCAAATTGGGTACCGGGTATTCGGTAGTGGAGCACGGAAATGCTGATGAACAAACGAGCAACCAATACCCAATACCCAATACCGCTAAAAATTTCATCGAAATTTCTGTCAAGGACACGGGTATCGGTATCAAGCCGGAGGATCTGGAAAGGATCTTCAGTCCATTTGAACAGGTTGAAAATTCGGCGAGCCGCAGGTTCCAGGGAACGGGCCTGGGTCTATCCCTCACCCGGCAACTGGTGGAGCTCCACGGCGGCAGGATCCGGGCCGACAGTAAGGGAGAAGGGAAAGGGAGCTGCTTCAGATTCACGGTTCCCTTGCAGGAGTCAGATTGAAGGAGGTCTGGAAGGTGAGCCATAGTACAGTCGAAAACCAAGGAGCTATCGAAGATACATATTTCAAGAAACTCTACCGGAGGCACTATCGGGGTGCCCTGGTCCGTTCCGGCGCCAGCATCGTTCTGTGGTGTTCTGCTCTATTTGCCTATTTCCTAAATATTATTAAGTGCCACCATCTCACAGGCGTTTCGGTTTTTGTCCTCTACCTTGTCCTGATGAATCTACCGGCTCTCTATACGATCAAGTCCCTCCGATCAAGAAAAATTGTTAGGCTCTTTTCACTCCTGATCCATCTTTTCGAAGTCATAGGATATACGGGCGTTATCTATTTTTTAGGTGGTATTGAGGCAACATATCTGGTCCCGATATATGCGATCTTGATCAGCTACTTGGGGGTAACGGCATCTCGCAACATGCCGTTTTTCGTGGCAGGTCTCTGTTCCATTTGCTACAGCCTTATGGTGTTGGCGGATTATTTTGGTATCATTCCCCATCAAGCCATACTTCATGAGCATCATTTTTTTCCATTCAAAAACCAATTAATCATTCTCCTGGTAGTTATCGCGCTGCTCTATGTTGTGGCATTCACCTCCTCCTACACAGCGAATCTTCTCAAGAGAAGCAGGGAAAAATTGCGAAGTCAGAACGAGGAGTTGATTGGGGCCAAAACAGTAGCAGAGGAAGCCAGCCAGACTAAGTCGATGTTTCTGGCCAACATGAGTCATGAACTCAGAACCCCCCTGAACCACATCATCGGTTTCACGGAGCTTATTGCAGACAAAAAAGTTGGAGATCTGAACGAAACGCAGGAGGAATACCTCAACGATGTCCTCCTGAGCGGCAGGCACCTGCTTTCTCTGATCAATGATATCCTGGATCTATCCAAGATTGAGGCGGGCAAACTGGAGCTGGAACCGACAGATGTCAACCTGAAGGAGGTTCTTGAAAACAGCCTGATAATGATCAAGGAAAAGGCCCTGAAGCACGGCATACAATTGTCAACCGATATTGACGTGATTCCGGAAACCATCTGGGCCGATGAGCGCAAGCTCAAACAGATCCTGTACAATGTGCTGTCCAATGCAGCGAAGTTTACGCCCGATGGCGGGGAGGTGTGTTTAACAGGGCGAATGGTTGATTGTACAGTTCGATCCGGCTTTCGACAGGGAGACTCGGGAGAATTTATAGTTATCGAACATTGCAAAGACCGGAGCGAAGTAGTCGATGTTAAGCGGAAGAAGTGTATTGAGGTTTCCGTCTCTGATACAGGAATCGGCATAAACCCTGAAGACCTGGAGCGAATCTTCGATCCTTTTGAGCAGGTGGAACATTCGGCAAGCCGGAGGTATCAGGGCACAGGATTGGGTTTGTCTCTGACCAAAAATCTTGTGGAACTGCATGGCGGCCTAATCCGGGCGCGAAGTGAAGGAGACGGTAAGGGGTGCACCTTTTCTTTTATCTTGCCGTTAAGGCATCCTTCCGGATCTGATGAAGCCCCATATGAATGGATACCAAAGTCATAGACACCCTTAAAAAGGACACATTGACCCGAGAGGTCCCTGTGATTTTTTTGACGGGTAAATCTTTAAGCCGGGAGGGGAAGGGCGAACTCGCAGCGGGTATCGAAGGCGTTGTAAGAAAATCACCTGATAACAAGGAGCTTTTGGTCTCTGAAGTAAAAAAATCCGGAGGTTTAGCATGGAAAACAAAACCATTCTGGTAATCGAAGACAACGAATTGAACATGAAATTAGTGAGGAGTCTGCTTGGGATTGAAAATTATCGTGTCCTGGAGGCTGAGGATGCTGAAACCGGTCTTCAGATAGCCCGCGAGCATCCACCGGATCTCATTTTGATGGACATCCAACTGCCGGGCATGGACGGGTTAAAAGCTACCCGGATTATTAAGATTGACCCGGTTCTAAAAGATGTCCCGGTTGTGGCCTTGACCTCCTATGCCATGGAGGGAGATGCGAAAAAGGTCCTGGAGGCCGGTTGTGCTGATTACATAGCAAAGCCGCTTGACACGAGAAGTTTTTTAAAAACAATAACCGGACACCTGGGTTAGCATTGACACACCCGTAAAAAGTCAGAAAGCACCTGTTTCTGTCATTCCCGCGGGGCCTGTCCTTGCGGAGGCGGGGAGCGGGAATCCGGGAAAGTCGACCACTTCCTGACTCCCGCGGGAGTGACGGTCTTGGAGACATTTTTCGAGGCCAGTAAGTTTGAAACCGAAAATTTGATGAGGACTGAATATGAACAATAAAACAATTTTGATCGTTGATGATGAAGAAAAAAATATCAAACTCCTGAAAGGGATGCTCATGTCTGAAAAGTATCATTTGGCCGGAGCCTCCAGTGGAGATGAAGCCTTGAACATGGTGCCGGATATCTCCCCTGATCTGATATTGCTGGATGATGCCGGGGACTGACGGCTTTGAAGTATGCCGGAGTCTGAAACAGGATGAAAAGACCAGAGCAATTCCGGTTGTAATGGTTACTGCCTTAAGGGAAAGAGAACATAAAATAAAGGCGATGAATGCAGGTGCTGATGATTTTTTAAGCAAACCTGTGGATTCATTCGAGTTGCTGGTCCGGGTCAAATCGTTGCTTCGCATCAAGTCTTATCACGATGACCTACAGGAGAGTTACAAAGAGATCGCCGAAAAAAACGAAAAGCTTCATAAACTGGACAAGATGAAGGAGGGATTGACGCACATGGTTGTCCATGATTTGAACAATCCCATTACGGCGATAAGCGGCAGTCTTGAACTGCTCTTGATGGATAAGGAACTTTTCCCCGAAAATCAGATCCGGACATTGGAAAAATGCGTTAGCTACTGCAAGGATATCAGTCAATTGATTCAGAGACTCCTGGACATCCGCAAAATGGAGGAAGGCAAACTTCAGCCAAACAAAGAAATGACGGATCCGGTGGAATTGATAGATGGCGTAATGGAACAATTCTTGCCAAAAATAGAAACAAAACGGCTGACACTATGTTTCCCAAAGCCTGGAAACAGGTTTTCCATTGAAATGGATCATGGGCTCATAAAAAGAGTGGTCGCAAACCTGATCAACAACGCAATCCGGCACGCGCCTGAGGGCGGAAGGATAGAGATCGATGTCGGCCTGTCTTCGGCAAAAGGAAATTTTTGCATCAGCATAAAGGACAACGGGAACGGGCTGGAACCGCAATATCATAAGAAGATATTTGATAAATTTGAACAGGTAGATCTAAAGCAGGCAGGCGTCGAGACCGGAACAAGCGGATTGGGGCTCGCTTTCTGTAAGTTGGCGACCGAAGCCCATGGGGGAGAAATGTGGGTTGAAAGTAAGGGAGAAAACCAGGGCTGTACTTTCAGCTTTACGATTCCGGCCGGGTTGAACACGGAAACGTTGTTATGAAAAACCACCGACACACCATTCTGATCGTTGACGATGAGCAGTTGAACCTTGAGCTGCTCAAGGCCCGGTTCTCCTCTTCCGGATACCGGATTCTGGAGACCACAAGCGGGTCGGAGACCCTCGAAAAAGCAAGGTAATGAATTGATATTACAGTTTATGGAATTGGGAGAACAGGGAATTCCCTTGCACCGGTCAACCGCTTATCGGCAGTGACCAAGGTAAGATCATGAACCATTGCGGTTGCCGCAAGAAATCTATCGGCAGGGTCCTGGGGAGGAAGGTCAAAGTCTTTTTTATCCAGGGCGGGTGAAATATCTTACGTGATTTTTACAGTGTCTCTCAAGGAACCAATCCATAGCTTGGGCTTTGGCAATGGAGGAGGTGTGATCAGGGCTATTGGTTCCCCTGTCCTACCTTTAAAAAAGTGGAGAGAACTACTGTTTGCGTTTAATGAAAAGCAAGCCATTTCAAAATCTCCTCCGTTAGCCTCCTGTCATATATGATGCATATCCATGCATGACAATTTGCTGAAGTCATGGCATTTTAGTGGGTATAATTATAACAATTATAGATATTATAGTTTAAAGAGGGAACAACGATATTCAGGAAATAGCCCGGGATATCCCTGTATTCAGAACATTCCGCTCCACATAAATTTTACCAAAAAATGTGGCATTACTAATAGTTAGCTAACTTAAAGAGGGTCAGGACACAGGTGTAAAAGACTATTTGTTGATCCGGCACAAATAATCGAAAAAAAATACTTGACAAACCATAATAACCATAATAACTATAATAACTAAAAATACAACAAGGTGGAGGAGTCGTCATAATGGAAGATATTCTGACCGTGTTCAAGGCGAGCAAATACTGCAATGTCTCGCCGAAAACCATAATCAACTGGATCGAATCGGGCCATATCGAGGCTTATAAGACGGTGGGGGGACATCGTCGTATTAAAACGTCGGACCTTGAAAGTTTTATGAGAAAACAAGGGATTCCTATTCCGGAAGAGGAAATGGGGGAAGAACGCATAAGGATTCTTGTGGTGGACGATGATCCCATAATCGTTGAGACCATTGTGCAGGCCCTGGAGGAGGATGAATATGACTATGAGGTGATTTCAGCATCGGACGGCTTTGAGGCCGGGCTGCAGGTCAACCATTTCAAACCTCATCTCCTTATACTCGATATCATGATGCCTGACATAAAAGGCTATGAGGTCTGCAAAAAGATAAAGACCAATGAGGACACCAAAGATACAAAGATCATTGTCCTTTCGGCATATCTGGATGATGAAAAGTTCAAAAAGATGAAGGACTATGGTGCGGATGTCTGTTTTTCAAAGCCCCTGCCTTTGCCTCAATTAAAGGAGGAGGTGGCGCGGATATTGGGGCTTAGCTGAACATTGAAGATCGTCGATTGTCGATTGAAGATTGACTGTTCAATATGAAGCCTTTGATGCTTTAATATTCAATCTTCAATCGTAAATATTCAATTTCATCGGGGAGGCATAAATGAAACTGAAAGAAGCCCTGGAAAAAAAGAGATTTGTAGTCACCTCAGAAGTCCAGACGCCTGTTGATGAGGAACCGCAGGCGCTTATAAAGCGTTTGGAACTGGTTCGAGGCCGTGTGGACGGCGTTACCGTGCCGGAAATGGAAATTGAGGGGATTGTAGGTGACAGTATCAAAACTTGTGATCTCCTTAAGAAGAACCGTTTCGAGTCCATATACCAGACCACCACACGGGACAAGAGCCGTCCTCAACTGCAAAAGGACCTCTTGCTTGCCCATGAAACGGGCGTTGAAAATCTACTCGTGTTTACTGAAGATTATCGCATTACCGGGGACAGCCTCCAGGAAATGATGTTTTTTCATGTGGATTCAGGCAAATTATCCTCGGTCCTGGAACACATGCGAGACGGGCAGACAGTGGATGGAAAAGAACTTCCCACAAAGGCGGAATTTGTATTGGGTTCCGGTGTTGAGTCCGGTTGGGGAAAGAATGTACCTGACCTGGAAATGAAAGAGATGGAGGAGATGACAAGGATTGGTACCGGCTACTTTTTGTCCACCCCGATATTTGACGTGGACAGGTTTGAAAAGTTCATAAAACAGGTCAACACCTTTGGTATCCCTGTTATTGCAGAGGTCATGATTTTGAGAACTGCGGGCATGGCCCAGTTCCTTAACCGGCATTTCAAGTCGGGGTTGGTGCCGGACTGGATAATAAAGAAATTAGCGAGTGCGCCTGACAAGCAGAAGGCCAGCATAGAGGTCTTTGCCGATACAATAAAGGGTCTCAAGGACCTGTGCCAGGGAGTTCACATTATCACCATAGGAGGGGAAGAACAGCTGAGGCATTATCTTGACGCGGCTAAATTGAGATGAAAAGGAGCCTGCTGCTTGGAAGACATTACTCTTACCATTAACGGAAAAAACATCAGTTGCCCTTCGGGGACCAGCATCCTGGAGGCCGCAAAGCGGAAGGGAATAAAGATCCCTACTCTCTGTTATCATCCCGATCTTGAACCCTTCGGCGCCTGTCGCCTCTGTCTGGTTGAGGATGAAAAGACCGGGCGTATTATGGCCTCATGTGTCACGCCCGTTGCCCCCAATATGACCATCCGAACGGATTCCCCCGCCATTAAAACACACCGGACAAATGTTATCCGCCTGATGTTGGCCAATCACCCCGAGTCCTGCATCGTATGCAGCCAGGGAAACAGGTGTGAGCTGAGACAGATTGCCGCTGATTTAGGCGTAGGCGAAGTAGACCTCTATCCCATGCCCCATTATACCGGTCTTGAGGCGACAAACCCATTCATTGTCCGGGACCTCAGCAAGTGTATCCTGTGCGGTAAGTGTATTCGCGCGGACCACGAACTGGTTGTGGCCGGTGCCATTGATTACAATCTCAGGGGTTTTAAATCCCGGCCCGCCACGCTCTATGATATGCCCTTGGAGAGGTCCGTTTGCACTTTCTGCGGGACCTGTTTATCCATGTGTCCCACAGGCGCCCTGTCTCTTAAAAATGAACAATATGTTGGTTCTCCGCAAAATGAGTCAAAGACAATCTGCGGTTTCTGCGGTGTGGGATGTTCTATTGTGATGGGATCGGTTGACGGCCGGATCGTGGAAGTAAATCCCTCACACGAACAAGAGACGGTTAATGGGTCCACATTGTGTGTGCGTGGGCACTTTGCCCATGACTTCCTCAACACAAAGGATCGTTTGACCCAACCCTTGATTCGCGATAACGGTGAATTAACACCTGTTTCATGGGATGCGGCCCTGGATACCGTCGCCAAACAGCTTGTGGACATCAAGAAAAAATACGGGCCACAGAGTGTGGCCTTTTTAGGGTCTTCAAAATGCACCAATGAGGAAAACTACCTTTTCCAGAAGATTGCCAGGGTCCTTTTTGAGACAAATAACGTGGATAGCGGCGGTTATATGTCAGGCCGTCCTGTTCTCAATCGGGTTGAAAAGAGGATGGACGGCGGATGTCGTAAAAACCCCCTAAGTAACATTGAGAAGGCAGAGGCCATTGTTTTATTAGGTGCGGACCCCGGTCATTCGGTCCCTGTGGTGAGCTATTATCTCAAAAGGGCTTCGAGAAAAGGGATACCCCTAATAGTGGTCGATCCTAAAAAAACCGAGATGGTACCTTTTTCCTCCCTGTGGCTGAACCTTATC
This sequence comes from Desulfobacterales bacterium, assembly GCA_021107495.1. Lineage (GTDB taxonomy): Bacteria > Desulfobacterota > DSM-4660 > Desulfatiglandales > Desulfatiglandaceae > JAIOSR01. Next base: position 9,430 of record JAIOSR010000278.1, read on the forward strand.
CCACATACCGACTCTCAATTAATCAATGGTCTCGCAGCCATGCTGTGGAAGCAAAATTCCCTTGATGCCGTTTTCATAGATCGTTTTACCGAGGGCTTTGACGTCTATTGTGAAGGCCTTAAGGGTCTCGATATAGAATCGGTTTGCAGGGACACCGGGCTAACGATGGAGGCTATGGCGCAGACCGCAGACCTGTTGGCAGGTAAAAAGATCGCTTTTGTGTGCGGAAACGGGATTCTTAAACAAAGGTACGGAATGCCTTCCATGGGTGCCCTTTTAAACCTTTTACTCATGACCGGAAGCCTCGGGTCCGAACGCGGGGGGCTTTACATTCCCGCAAGAGAAAACAACCAGGTGGGGGCATGGGATATGGGGGCCGTACCCGATGCCCTGCCGGGTCGCCGGGACCTTGACATTGAATCCGCAAGAAAGGATTGGGAGAGGGCGTGGCAGGCAAACATATCCCCCGACAGGGGACTTGATGTGATCCGCATGGTCGAGGAGGCGGAGAAGGGGTCTCTCAAGGCATTGTATATCATGGGAGAAAACCCTGTTCGAAGTCTTCCCCAGCCTGAGCGCGTGCGAAAGTCCTTAGAGCGGCTGGATTTTCTGGTGGTTCAGGATATCCTTTTAAGCGAAACCTGCAAAATTGCGAATGTGGTATTGCCGGGTGCCGCATTTTGTGAAAAGGCGGGTTCTTTTACAAACATGGAGGGAAGAATACAATCCTTTGAGCCCGTGGTCGCCCCTTTGGGTGAGGCCAGGGCCGATTGGGAAATCCTCCAGCTTCTGGCAGGCAAAATGGGTTCTCCGCAACATTATGGGTCCCTGGAAAAGGTAAGGGGCGAAATTGCCCGGTTCATACCCATGTACCGGGACCTGGACGGGGGGGTAGATCCCGGCTGGGTAAGGCAGAAGGGCGACAGGAGACTTTTTGAACCGGACGGAGAAGGGACATTGATCCCTTTTACACCTGTTGTTTCAATTGAGCACAAGGATATTAATGATGAATACCCCTTTACGGCCATCTTAGGGTCTCAACGTTTTCATCTGGGAAGCGGTACCCGGACATGCCGATCGGGTCGCATTCGCGACTATGGTGTTAAAGGGGAGATAGAGTTGTCCCTTGCGGACGGTGCAAGTCTGAATTTGCAGAACGGAGATAGTGTTCGAGTGGAATCCGAACACGGGTTTATCGAGAGAGAGATCAAACTGGAAAAGGGCTTAAGCAAGGGATTAGTTTTTATACCTGTTGCCTTTAATGCCAATGACGTCATGAACCTTATCGGATTGACCCGGCTGGGAGAGCCTGATTCGCCGGGCTGGCAGGAATGTCAGGTCAAGGTTGCGAAGTTGTAAGAAATAAGGTTGCGAGTTACGGGTTGCGTGTTGAGGATTCTATACGTGTGGCCCATAACCTGAAAAACCAGGCAGGACGATACTTATGAAGCCAAAAGAAATCGACCGTGAACAACTGAAGGCCATTATAGACAGACATCGGGGTAAGACCTGGGCCTTGATCCCGTTGTTGCAGGAGATACAGGAGACGGCAGGGTATATACCCCCGGAATCGATTGAGCCGGTTGCGGAGGCCCTCAATCTTTTTCCGAGCCAGGTACAGGGCGTGATCACCTTTTATGCGGGATTCAGCCTGGAGCCCAAGGGCAAATATGTGGTCAGGGTGTGTCGTGGGACAGCCTGTCATGTAAAGGGCGGCCGCAGCATTCTGCGTTTAATGAGGAAGGAGCTGGGACTCGATGAAGGTCAAACAGACCCGGAATATCGTTTTACCTTAGAGACGGTGGCATGCTTAGGCGCGTGTTTTTTGGCACCCACAATGATGGTGAACCGGAATTATTATGGCAAATTGAATCCGAACAAGGTTGCCAGTGTGCTTGCCCAGTACCGGAAAAAGAAGGGAGAAAGCTGAAAAGAATGGAAAGACTGGGGTCCATTGGAGAACTGGAATGGCTGCGCAATAAGATCCTTGCCCGAATGGATAAGGGCAGGACCCTGATCCAGGTCTGCATGACCGGTTGCCGGGCCTATGGTGCGGCCGAGGTCAGAGACGCACTTGACGAGGAGATCAGGAAACAGGGTCTCACAGGAGATGTGGAAGTAAGGGCCACAGGATGTCACGGTTTCTGTGCCAAGGCCCCG
>JAIOSR010000456.1 GCA_021107495.1 Desulfobacterales bacterium
AGGCAGGTGATGTTGGCCGAGGCATGTCGGCTGTGGGCCCAGTCCGCAAAAATACCCGGATTTTCCCTTTTGTGGCATTCAATACAGGCCACGGCCTCTTTGGGCATGCTGCGCTCGATCCTGAATTCCTTCTCCTTGGCCTGGTTGCCGGCAGTCTGGGCATCGGCAACGAGCGAACCGGCCATCACAAGACCGGCCAGCCCCACTACCAGACCTGCAACAATTATTATCCTTTTCATCCTTAAAAACCCCCTTTCCATACACTTGATGATCGACTATTGACGATTGAATATTGTGTCCGGGATAAATATCGTTTGCGATTTTTCTGCTCAAATTGTCAATCTTCAATCCTAAAGTCCCAGCCCCCTGTACGTATCCCTGTATTGTTTATATTGATACAACTGCCTTGCATTATGAACCAGGTCCTTGTGGCAATCCACGCATCGTTTTTCATACCCGGGCCTTGCATAGACGACCGCTCTGTGGGCTAACATGGCCCCCCGTTTGTCAGGGATATACAGGAGATTGCGATGGCATTTCTGGCACTGCTCATTTTTGAAAGAGGCGTAAGCCGCGAGCCTGGTTTTCTCGTGATCGTATTCGTCCTGGGTGAAATGAATGATGATGTCTTTGATGCCGTGCGCGGTCTTGGCGTAGAAAAAGTTGAAGGTGTCGTGGGGGGCAGGTAAGTGGCAGTCCATGCAGTCCGCCACGAAACCCTGGGGGTTATTCACGTGGGTAGAGGTCTTCCATGTGTCATAAGCAAACTGGATTTCATGGCACCAGGCGCAGAATTGAGGTGTTGAGGTGCGCACCATGGTAAAATAGGACATACTGAAGAGGGGGAAGGCGATGGCGATGCCAATGGAAACTAAAATGGCGGGTTTTATCAGTTTCTTCCACGCAGGTTTTGTGCTCTTTGAAGAACCTTTTGGCTTTTTCATGTCCCCTCCCAAATAAGGTAAGGTCATGTTATTTTTGCCAACTATATTAATTAATTATATTTTCTCAAAAATGTATAGAGATAGTCAAGAAATAAAAATGGAATAACTGCCTTTTTTCCCACAACTGAGCCATCTCCTTGACTTAAATCAAGAAATGGGTAATCATTCTCAAAGAATGAGAAAATTATGAAAAAGCTACTCGATATAATATCACTCGTTCCCAGCTTCAGCGGCCTTCCTGAGAGACAGTTGAGAGAACTCAGGGATATTGCCGTTGACAGGCATTTCAACAAGGGCGAGATCATCTTTTTAGACGGGGATAAGGGAGACGGCTTTTTTGTGGTTGTGGAGGGGCTGGTGAAGATTTTCAAGGTCTCATCCGAAGGGAAGGAACAGATTTTCCATATCTACGGCCCGGGAGAACCGTTCGGCCAGGTCGCCGTTTACGCGGGCCTGTCATATCCTGCAAGTGCCCAGGCCATTTTAAAGAGCCATGTCTTATTTTTCCCGAGGGCGGCATTTGTTGATTTGATAACAAGGATTCCTTCTTTAGCAATGAACATGTTGGCCGTCCTTTCAAGGAGACTCCGCGAATTTACCGTTCAGGTAGAAAACCTTTCTCTGAAGGAGGTCCCGGGCCGTTTAGCCGCATATCTGCTATTCCTGTCAGACGAAGAGGGAAAAAAAGACATGGTCACCCTAAATATTTCAAAGGGACAGCTCGCGAGTTTGCTCGGCACAATTCCGGAGACATTGTCACGAATTTTTGCAAGGATGAAGGAACTGAATCTTATTGAAATGGATGGACGTAACATCAAGCTGCTCGACCTCGCCGGACTCGAAGGACTTTCGGAATCCGGCCACATGGATGCGGGGAAGGAAAGGAACCCCGTATAATGTTATAAAGGAACAACAGAATAGACAGCACGGACAAGGCCCCTGAAATTTTGAAGAGGCAAAAGGCGTAAGGCACAAGGCTGAAGGAAAAGTACCTTGCGCCCTGCGCCGTGAGCCTTTCGCCTTGATGCACATACAGCGTAGGAGCGCAGATAAAGAGTAAACGGCTTATGAGTATAAATTTACGATAAGACAAAGTTAGGTCCTATATGAACCAAACAGCTACAAATGCCATTGACCATGATCTAATCGCCCGGTTTAAGGCGGGCTCCATGGAAGCCATGGAGGAAATTGTAGAGCGATATGAGAAGCGCATATTTACATTCGGCCTGAAGATGTGCGGTCATCTTCAGGATGCCGAGGATATTGTGCAGGAGACCTTTTTAAATGCCTTTCGATACTTAGGCAGATTCAGGGAAGAGACCAAGTTAAAGAACTGGCTTTTCAAGATCGCCACAAGGGCCTGCATAAGGAAGCGTAGAAAGAAAAAGTGTGAACCGGACTATGAAATATCCTTGGAATCTTTTGTGCATGAGAATGGCTCTGATATCAAATATGAAATTCCGGATTTGTCCGACGACCCTTCTGATAATGTCCTGCGTGCCGAGTTGAAACAGATGATTGACGCAGCCATTCAATCCCTCCCTCATAAATACCGCCTTGTCTTCAACCTCAGGGATACTGAGGGGTTCAACACGGAAGAGACCTCCGAAATACTCGGAATATCCGTACAATCAGTGAAGACGAGGTTACACCGGGCACGCCTGTTTTTGAGGGAAAAGATATCAGGGCATTATATGGAGGGATAAGACCAATGAAAGAGGACTGCAAAAAGCATTTTAAAAGGATATCCGAATACCTGGATGGTGAGCTTGATGAGCGTGCCTGCAAGGAGATAGAGGCAAACCTGGAAAAGTGTCCTGAATGCCTTGAATGTCTCCATTCATTAAAGAAAAGCATCCAATTGTGCAAAGAGACCGGTGAAGAAGAGATGCCGGCAGACATGAGAGATCGCTTGAGATCAAATCTTCGGGACTGCTTCAGCCACAAACTAAAATAACCCTCCATTTGCAACCTTTTCTTCTTTTTTGTCTCTTGTGTTAACAAAAGCCATGAGGATTGTTAGGAGATAAAAAAATGCCTGAAAAAATCTCACGTAGATCATTCATCAAGGGGTCCCTGGCCGTGGCGGCAGGTATAGCCGCATCCTCTCTTCCGCTTCCTGCTACTGTAAAGGGGGCTACCGGAGAGGAGTTGGCCACACTTATCGATATAAGAAAATGCATCGGATGCGAGGCATGTGTCGAGGCATGCCAGGAAGTCAACGGGCACAAATTTCCCGAACCCGAAAAACCTTTTCCAAAAATGTATCCAAACAGGGTCAAGGTTTCCGATTGGTCTGACAGGCGTGATGTTACGGACCAGCTAACCCCTTATAACTGGCTTTTTATCCAGGAATCCACTGTGACCGTAAACGGTGAGGAAGAGACATTCACCTTCCCCCGCCGCTGTATGCACTGCCAGAACCCGCCATGCGCCGATCTGTGTCCATGGGGCGCGGCGCGCAAATTAAAAAACGGAATCACGGTGATTGATTCGGACATCTGCCTCGGGGGTTCGAAATGCAAAAAGGTATGCCCCTGGCATATTCCCCAGCGTCAGACCGGCGTTGGTTTATACTTAGATATCCTGCCGTCCCTTGCCGGAAACGGGGTCATGTACAAGTGTGACCGCTGCTATGACAGGATTGAAAAGGGAAAACTGCCTGCATGTATAGAAGTGTGTCCGGAAAAAGTTCAAAAGATCGGCCCCAGGGATGAGATTGTCAAAGAGGCCCATGCCATTGCAAAAGAAATAAACGGCTACATCTATGGTGAAAAGGAAAACGGCGGAACCAACACGATCTATATTTCTCCGGTCCCTTTTAAGGAACTGAACAAGGCCAGAGAAAAGGGCCCGGGAAGGCCGCATCTTAAACCTGTAAAGGATTCAATGGCCCATGCAGACAACCTGGCAAAGGCCATGGTAATTGCACCCTTTGCCGGAATTGCCGCGGCAGTGGGTAAGGCTTATAAGTCCACAAAAAACATCAGCGATCCGGAGGAGAATAGGAAATGAAATCCGATACCGATTACGTAGTATCCGGTGGCAAAAAAGCCCTTCGGTGGATATACATCTTAACCTTCACTGTGATGGCATTTACCGGATTCGGGCAGATGCCCATCTTCAAACGCTATTATATATCCGATATTCCCGGGATGGGCTGGTCAGCCGATTTTTACCTGACTCATTACATTCATTATCTTGGCGCAATTTTTCTCATAGGGCTTATTGCATATATCATAGTAGATTACATCCTTTCGGGAAGGAAGGAATTCGGCCTGACATCTTCGGCCTATATACGAATTGCCCTTCTGGGCGCGATAGTTATCACGGGAATTTTCAGGGTCCTTAAAAATTTGCCTGACGTGGTCTTTTCACCTGGCTTTACACTCTTTATAGATATTTCCCACTTAGGCTTCATGATGCTGTATCTCTTGACAGCCATTGTTTTTGCGATTATGAAGTCGGGGTGGGTCGTTAGAAAATGAGGTATTTTGAAAA
>JAIOSR010000115.1 GCA_021107495.1 Desulfobacterales bacterium
ATGCCCTTGAATCCGGAAAATTAGCCAAAGCAAGGGAGTCCATTGCCATGGTTGTCGGCCGTGATGTCCGTTTCTTAGATGAAAAAGGGGTATGCCGGGCCGCAGTGGAAACGTTAGCGGAAAATTTTGTGGACGGTTTTCTTTCGCCGCTCTTCTGGTGTCTGATGGGAGCCGTTTTGGCGAACCTTTCGGGGCTATCTCCCGTCAAAACCGCCATGAGCTTTATGCTGGCCTTTAAAGTTGCAAGCACATTAGATTCCATGGTCGGTTACAGGAACCCTGAATATATTGATTTCGGCCTGACAGGTGCGAGACTGGATGATATAATGAACTTTGTTCCCGCGCGCTTCTCCCTCATAATCCTATTTGCCGGGGCGGGGATCAGCGGTTTTCATCCTGTTCATGGTTTGAAGTTGGCAATGAGAGACAGATTAAAACACGATTCGCCAAACGCTGCTCATGCAGAGAGTTTTGTGGCAGGAGCCCTTGGTATCCGTCTCGCCGGGCCTGTCAAGTATCCGGATGGATTAAAAAACAAACCCTGGCTGGGAAATGGAAACCCTGATCCCGGACCGACGCATATACAAAAGACAGTTCGCCTTGCAAAACATTCTGCATGGGTTGCAGTCGCTATTTCCCTGTTTGCATTATTTTTGTTCGTATGAGATAAATTCTCTTGACTTGCATTTATTTTTTGCTTATCCTCTGCTACTGTGAACGTTTATGTTAACCTTAAATTAAAGGAGAGAGTATGGCAACTGTTAAACAAATCCAGTTTAGGTTGAAGGGTGCCAAGAAAACGTTGACAAGGGCTACCAAAGAAGTAACCGCTACAAAAGCCAGAGTTAAAAAGTTAGAAGCGCAGCTCAAAAAGGCTAAAGCTGCAGAAGACAAGGCCAAAAAGAAAAAACCTGTTGCCAAGAAAAAACCTGTTGCCAAGAAAAAACCGGTTGCTAAGAAAAAACCGGTTGCTAAAAAGAAGGTCGTAAAGAAAAAGAAAGCTGCCAAAAAAAGATAGGTTTTCTCGTAAGCTTGAATTGATTGGAGCTGGAAAGGAAGGCCCTTTTCCGGAAGGGTTTACTATTTCCTGATCGGCTTGTGGCCGGATTATGTGAGGTCAGCGGATAAAACCCCATTCTCTTAACTGACTCATCATCTTTGTCCGGTGGCTACCCGGCCAATAGTACCTGCCGCATGACGGGCAAAATCGAAGCCCTTTTATGTTTTGATAAAAAACATACTCAGGGACGTTTCCCCATGCTTCATCTTCTTTTGCTTCTTTTAATAAGGCATTACAGATCAAACACCTGCTGAACCAGTTTGATTGATCAGGTTTAAGAGGGATCGCCCGTTTCAACTCGGCCAACTGCTCTCCCACCCGATCAGCATCAAGCAGAAAGGCGTCGGTGTATTGATCAACCGTTTCTTTGTGGCGGGACAACAGGCACCGATCCTCTTTCATGAGGTGATCAATGACGCCCGGTCTGTAATAACTCTGGTAAAGGGTATCATAACCTAAAGTCCGGAGCCATTTGGCCAATTTTCCCAGCATGGAGTCGGCCACAAATTTCATTTCTTTGGTCCCTCCCGATTTTTCCCGCCTTAGGCGGATAAAGCCGTCCGCCGCAGGCGGGTCTAAAGTCCAAAACCCCATTTTGACCGCCGATGGTGTCCAACCAGTTTAACGTCACCCCTTTAATGTCCAGTCATTATGGACTAACGCCGCCACTTATTTAACTATTCCAATTGGGGTGCCATATTGACGATCCGTGATAATTATTATAAATAAAAAGCTATCAAGTATCAACTCCTGCCGGTTATCGGCCTAAGAGAAGCAGAGGGAAAGATAAAGGTTTTGCTATGGACAAAATAGTCATAAAAGGCGGAAAACCCCTGAATGGAAGCGTTAAGGTGAGCGGCGCAAAAAATGCCGCACTTCCCATTATTGCTGCCTGTCTTTTGACCGGGGGCAACCACCAATTGGAAAACGTCCCCTGTCTCAGAGATATTGAGACCATAAAGCGCATCATGTCAAAACTAGGGGTCGTATTTCGCGATGAAGAAGGGACTCTTGAGGTAAATTCCGACGACCTGCAAGGCCATGAGGCCCCTTATGACTTAGTCAAAACCATGCGGGCCTCAATCCTTCTTCTCGGTCCTCTTCTGGCCCGTTACGGGAGCGCCAAGATATCCCTGCCGGGTGGGTGTGCAATAGGAGCAAGGCCGATTAACATGCACCTGAAGTCATTGGTGTCAATGGGCGTGGACGTATATCTTGATCACGGTTATGTCAATGCCCGGGTTGATCAACTGAAAGGGGCCGACATATTCTTTGACATACCCACGGTTACGGGCACTGAAAACATAATGATGGCCGCTGTGACCGCCCGCGGAAAGACCGTCTTGAAAAACACGGCCAAAGAACCCGAAATCCGCGACCTTGCAGACATGTTACGGAGCATGGGCGCGGACATCGAAGGCGATGGGACAGACACTATTGTCATTCGGGGTGTCGAAGATCTGCGTCCTGCCAGGCATACCATAATACCTGACAGAATCGAGGCCGGTACTTTTATGATCGCGGCGGCCATGACCGGGGGACATGTAAAAGTCGAGCAATGTCGGCCCGAACATCAGGAAGCGCTTATGGAAAAGCTGGAAGCCGCCGGTGCGGATATCAGTGTGGGGGAAGACTCCGTTCTTGTCAGTGGACCTGATACCATAGAAAGTATCGACCTCAAGACAATGCCCTTTCCAGGGTTTCCCACCGATCTCCAGGCCCAGTTCATGGCCCTCATGTGCATCGCTAAAGGATGGAGCATGATAAGGGAAACCGTATTCGAAAACAGATTCATACATGTCGGCGAACTCAGGAGAATGGGGGCGGATATTGAAATTAACGGGAATCAGGCCCTGGTAAGGGGTAAAGCCCGCCTCTTTTCAGCCCCGGTTATGGCCACTGATCTCAGGGCCAGCGCCTCCCTTGTTTTAGCCGGATTGGTGGCTGAAGGAGGCAGAACGGAGGTACAGCGAATCTATCACTTGGACAGGGGATATGAGGCCCTTGAAAAAAAGTTCAAAGACTTAGGGGCCGACATCTGGCGAGAAAAGGAATGAAATGTTTCATCGCCCCCTCATACCGATGTTTTTCGCCTTTGCAGGGGGCATTCTGGTTGCCCATAAAGTACTGGCCCCCTGCCAGGGCCTTGCATTACCTCTGTTTATCTCAATCACCCTTTGCCTGTTCGCCATTCTTTTCCTTCCTTACCGTTTAAGACTCGCCCTTCTCATCATCACTTTTTTCTTCACCGGTGTCCTGGTCGACTTGGGAAGGCATCATTCGTCCAAACTCCTGCCATGGGCTGTCAATCGCCAAAAAGTCACCATTGAGGGAACGGTCCTTGAACCGGCACGGATAAGCAATAAAAATGCAAGGCTAAAGATCAGGGCACATATGCTGTTTGTTGGGGAGAGAAGGGTCAGGATAAACGACAACATCCTTGTTACCGTGTATAACAATATACCTCATTTCAGACCCGGAGAAAAGGTGCGCTTTCCCGCCCGGTTGAGACCGTTCAAAAATTTCAACAACCCGGGCGGGTATGACTACGAGTCGGCCATGAAGCTGAAAGGGTTTACGTGTGCGGCCTCGGTGTCCGACGGAAGACGCATCGTTCCCATGGGACCCGGCCTACTCCCCTTCCCCGGCGCACTATTAGAAAGAATCCAGAGGCCTGTGAGGGACCTCTTTTCCGGAAAACTCAACCCGGAAGATGAGGCCCTTTTTCGCGCCCTGATCTTAGGGGAGCGACAGGGCATCAGCCGTCAGTTAAGGGAGCCCTTTAACCGGACCGGGTTAGGGCATGTGCTTGCGGTTTCGGGATTGCATATCGGGCTTGTGGCATGGATCTCCTTCCTTTTTTTCAAGTTTATCCTTTCAAGGTTCTACAAGCTGGCCCTGAAGACCGACATTCAAAAATTGACGGCCCTTTTGACATGTATCCCCGTAATCGGATATACCTGCCTTGCGGGATTTCAGGTTTCGAGCCAGCGTGCCATGATCATGGTGTTGGCCTTTCTATGGTCTCTGATCCTGAGACGTGAAAAAGAGGTCTGGTCCACCCTTGCCTTGGCCGGTCTTATCATCTTAGCCGTAGATCCCAACGCCCTGTTCAGCATCTCCTTTCAGCTCTCATTTTCGGCAGTGATTGGTATCCTCTGGTTAACACCCTCTATGCTGAAAATAATTCCCTCTCCCCATGAAAAACCGCAAAGGAAAAATACCATCTTTAACAAAGTTTCACTCTACTTTATAGGTCTTATCGCAGTGAGCCTTTCAGCCACGCTTTTTCTGCTTCCCATAATCTCTTTTTACTTCCACCGCGTCTCTCTCGTGACCATTCCGGCCAATATTACGGTGGTGCCGATTTTAGGTCTATGGATCATACCTAACGGATTGCTCTCGGCAGTGACCCTCCCCTTTTCCGCTCAGGCCGCAAATCTTTTTCTCCATCTCGGTGCATGGGGATTACATGCGATTATGGAAATAATCCGGTTCTGGTCTGACTTTTCATGGGCCAGCGCCTGGGTTGTCACGCCGAATCTCTTTGAGATGCTCATGTTTTATGCGCTCATCTTTTTTATCTTCTTTTTCAAACGCCGGACATGGGCAAGGGTGGGTCTTGCGATCCTTACCGTTTTTATTCTGATTGATGCAG
>JAIOSR010000534.1 GCA_021107495.1 Desulfobacterales bacterium
GAGAAGGCCGATGGACCGTGCAACAGGCTATAGAGACAGGGGTATCGGCACCGGTTATAGCTTTGTCTTTAATGCGTAGGTTTAGCTCTCAAGTAGAGGACTCTTTTTCTGATAAAGTAGTCGCAGCCCTTCGACGGGAGTTTGGCGGGCATGCAACAGTTGCTGCAGATAAGAAGTGAGAAGTAAGTTTAATAGATGAAGGGAAAATATCAGCATGAACAACAAGGTTGAAATGCGGAACACAGGCGACGCCACTATGGCTGGAACTACAACTCCGGATCTTGAGATTCCTTATGAATCCTGCCTTATAGAAGGCATCCCGGATCCTTGTATGATAGTTATTGTAGGAGCATCAGGTGACCTGACTGCCAGAAAAATCATCCCGGCCCTTTTTAATTTATTTCTTAATGATGGTTTGCCCGATCCTTTCCTTGTTGTTGGATGCGCACGCACCAAAATGAGTAATCAAGAATTTAGAGATAAGATGAAAAATGCTTTGTTGACCGCGGGCATCCTGGATGATCAAAAGTGGCAAGACTTTTCCAAATCGCTTTACTATCAGGCAATTGACTACGTTGAATCCCCCTCTTTCAAGGCATTAGCCGGATCTCTCAGGAAACTGGATATAAAAAATGGTACCGGAGGGAACAGGATCTTTTACTTAGCCATCCCCCCATCCCTTTATAAATCAACTGCGCACATGTTAGGTGAAGTGGGTCTTTCGGTAGAAGACGAAAACGGAAATGGCTGGGTAAGGATTGTTGTGGAAAAACCATTCGGTCGTGACCTGGATAGCGCCATAGACCTGGACCGATCCCTGCATGAGCATTTTAGAGAACACCAAATCTTCCGGATTGATCATTACCTGGCTAAGGAAACCGTCCAGAATATTCTCATGTTCCGTTTCGCCAATGCCATCTTTGAGCCCATATGGAATAGAAGATACATTGACCATGTGAGCATAACCGCAGCTGAAACCCTCGGTGTAGAACACAGGGCGGGATACTACGAACAGGCAGGTGTTTTAAGAGATATGTTCCAGAACCATATGATGCAACTCCTCGCCCTTACGGCTATGGACCCCCCTTCCGTTTTCGAGGCCGATCGGGTCCGTGACGAGAAGGTTAAGGTATACAGAACCATGAGGCCGTTTCCCACGGACGATCTTCAGGGCTACCTGGTCCTTGGGCAGTACGGCGCGGGGACCATTGATGGAAAAAAGGTCCCGGCCTATAGGGATGAGCCCGGCATAAACCCTGATTCCTTGACCCCCACATTTGCCAGGATGAAGGTTTTCTTAGACAATTGGCGCTGGCAGGGCGTGCCCTTTTACCTGACATCAGGAAAAAGATTAGCCAAAAAGATAACAGAGATCATTATTCAGTTTAAGGAGGTCCCGCACTCCATGTTTCGCGAGATCCTGGGAGAGCACATTACTGCCAATCGACTAATTATGGGTATCTATCCGGATGAAAAAATATCGTTGACGTTTCAAACAAAAAACCCTGGCGCAAGAGTATGCCTGAGATCGGTTACAATGGATTTTCATTATCATCAGAACTACAACGGCCCCATACTGGACGCCTACGAAAAAGTGCTGCTCGACTGTATGCTGGGTGATCACATGCTATTCTGGAGGCAGGACGGTGTTGAACTCTGCTGGTCCTTTCTGACCCCCATTTTAAAAGAGTGCGAAACATGTGGCGATAGAGCCAAACTGCTTTTGCCATACAAGTCCGGAACTTCGGGGCCGGAAGTTGCCAAAAATATGATGAAATAGAAACGTGAAAAGCCTTAGGGAGTATTACTATTATGAGTTGGAAAATTTCACCCAAGATAGCAGATATTTTGGATAAAGGAGGGGATTGCGGCGGTATTTCCCGTTATGAAGCCCTTAATCTTATGCGTCTCGATCTCCATTCCAAAGAAACCTATGCCCTTATGGAGACGGCTGACCGGATTTCAAGGAATCAGTTCAAAGGCAAAGGCGAAAACCATTATCATATAGGCATCAATGTGGAAGCCTGTCCTTTTAATTGTAGATTCTGTTCCCTTACCGTTAGAGCAGGCATCTTTAAAGACAAGATTGAATTCAGTGATGATGAAATCCTGAGATGGGCAAGATTTGCTGAATCCGGAGGGGCTGATGCATTGAACCTCATGACCACCGGCACTTACTCCTTTGAAAGGCTTTTGGAAACAGGGGGTATGCTAAGAAATGAGGTCTCAACTCCCTTGGTGGCCAATACCCGTGACATCAATCATAAGGAAGGGGAAAGGCTTTTGGACGCCGGATTTGTGGGCGCTTACCACGCGGTACGTTTGGGGGAGGGCAGGGACACTCCCTTTACAGTAGAGAAGCGCACCCGAACCATAAGCGTATTCAACGATGTGGGATTGCAATGGATGAATTGTGTTGAACCTGTCGGCCCGGAACATGATACTGAAGAAATTGTGGATCTCATGTTCTTGGCAAGGAGATATCGGGCCACATACAGTGGTGTAATGCGGCGCATCAATTTCCCGGGTTCTCCCATGGAAAAGCATGGCATGATCAGCGAGCTTGAAATGGCCAGGATGGTTGCGGTCAGTCGTCTCGTCATGGGTGATATTCCAAAGGCCCACTGTACCCATGAACCCCACTCCGCCTCCCTTCTTGCAGGGGCGAATCTTTTTTTCCCGGAGGTTGGAGCCAGTCCCCGGGACGGCAAAGCCGATACCGGCAAGGGAAGAGGGAAAGGGATGGAGGAATGCAGGCAGATACAATCAGAAATGGGCTGGGATCCTGATTTGCCGTCCAACTGCTTTGAACATGAGGGGATCAGGATACAAAAAATTTTAGGCTCCTCATTAGAATCCATGGGCCAAGTTTCAATATAAAATTGAGCAACAGATTGAAATCATGTTTTTTTCTGGTCATATTATTAGGATAGTAACAGTAGTTATA
>JAIOSR010000474.1 GCA_021107495.1 Desulfobacterales bacterium
GGCCGTTACGGAGTGCCCATTCTGGGAGTAAATTTAGGGGGTTTGGGCTTTCTTACAGGGATTACCTTGGAACGTCTTTATCCGGTGATAGAGATGATGATCGAAGGACGTCTTGAACTTGAAACCAGGATAATGATCGAGTCCAAAGTGTTACGAGCGGGCGAAGAGGCATGCCGTTTTCAGGTCTTAAATGACGTGGTGATCAACAAAGGTACCTTGGCAAGGATAATAGACCTCGATGTGATGATCAATGAGGAATTTTTAACTACCTTCAGGGCCGACGGCCTCATAATTTCAACTGCAACAGGTTCCACTGCCTACAATCTGTCGGCAGGCGGTCCCATACTTTACCCGACCATGGAAACCCTTATCTTAACTCCTATCTGCCCTTTTGCATTGACAAACCGCCCCATAATTATTCCCGATTCCGCCATTATTCAAATCAAGATGGGAAAAGAGAGCGAAGAAACGGTTCTTTTAACATTTGACGGGCAGGTTGGGTTTGATCTCCATTATGGAGACGAGGTGATCATCTACAAGTCACAAGAAAAAATCAAACTCTTAAGCCCAAAAGATCACAGTTATTTTGAGGTCCTGAGAACCAAGCTTATGTGGGGTGGGGCAACTTACAATCATGCAGACCATTAGGCGCGTCTTCCGTGTTAATCGTGGAGACATCAGCTATCTCAGGTGGACCATTGAGTCTTACGACGGCATGGCCGTGGTCAGGACAATCAATCCCCATGAGGCCTTTATTGAAATTATGATCTCCCCGGGATGCGAGGATCAGGTTCTTGATTTATTGGATTCCTTGAGGGAAGAAGGGATTAGTTGCGAGGTTATGAGTGTTGTTTAGCAGAAGCAAATCCGAGGCACGTTCTTTCTTTATAACTACCATGGGCTGCCAGATGAACGAGTACGACTCGGACTTTTTAGCCCAATCCCTGATCCAATCCGGCTTATTGCCTGTAGATGATCCCGGGCGTGCAGATCTCATTTTGATAAATACCTGTACTGTAAGGGAAAAGCCGGAGCAAAAGGCATTCAGTTTGTTTGGCCGCATGGCCCGGATCAAGAGGGAAAAACCCGATTTAATTCTGGGCGTCGTAGGATGTCTTGCCCAACAAATGGGCCAAGGCATGATAAAGAGATTTCCGCAGATTGATTTTGTAATGGGTCCCAGGGAACTTGGCCACATTCAGGAGATTCTGGAACAGATCTATTCGGGAGGGACTAAAATTGTTGCCACGGGTCTGAAGGCGCCGCCCCCGCAATCAACCCCTTGCCGGGGATACTTCAAAGGAAAGGTAACGGCATTTGTTTCTATAATGGAGGGATGTAACAACTTCTGCAGCTACTGCATTGTTCCTTATGTCCGGGGCCGTGAAATTTCCCGGCCGCCTCAAGAAATCCTCATTGAAGCCGGGAACCTGATCGCAGAAGGTGTCAAAGAGATCACCCTGCTTGGCCAGAACGTGAATTCTTACAGATGGAATGAGGGGAAGAATGGGGATTTTGTTTCCCTGCTTAAAAAACTGAATAAATTAGAGGGTCTTTTAAGGCTACGCTTTACCACATCACATCCAAAGGACCTTTCCGATGGTCTGATTGAATGTTTCGCTGATCTCGACAAGCTCTGCCCACACATCCACCTGCCTTTTCAGGCGGGCTCAAACCCGGTTCTCAAGCGTATGAAGAGAGATTATACACGGGAGGAATATATGGAGCGTATCGCAAAGCTGAGAAAGGTCAAGCCCGATATAGCAATTACAAGTGATGTAATGGTTGGTTTTCCCGGAGAATCAAAGGATGATTTTGAAATGACTCTTGATCTGATTAAACGTGTGCAATTTGACGGGCTTTTTTCCTTTAAATATTCCGATAGAAAAGGTACATTGGCAGACAAAATGGACAATAAGGTTGGTGAAACCGAAAAAGCCTTCAGATTGAGCATACTTCAAGATCTTCAAAAACAGATTACATTCAAAAAAAATAAAAACCTTGAAGGGAAGCGAATGGATGTGCTAATTGAAGGCCACAGCAAGAGAGAAGGGCAGTTGAAAGGTCGTACAGAATCAAATAAAATAGTTAATTTGATTTGTAATACAAGTAAGATAGGCCATTTAGTTAATGTTATTATTAAACAAGGTTTTTTGAATTCTCTACGGGGTGAGGTGACATAGTCGGCAATCGCCAGGGCGATCATGTCCGAGGCGACAACATCCCCTCCCTTGACGGAAAGTGGCAGGGGGTACGCGCATAACGGCTTTGGCCACCTTGTGTATAAATTAATGGGCACAGAAAATATAAATTACACAAATGAACGGATCCTTGTGGTTAATGATGAGGAATCGGTAAGAGGACCCCTTGTTGAAATGTTGAGGCATTTAGGCTTTCGGGCCGATTACGCCGCTAACGGCAAAGAAGGTCTTGAGAAATTAAAAAATGAGCCTTACACCTTATTGTTAACCGACATGAGCATGCCCGAAATGGACGGCCTGGAATTGATAGGACATGTGAAAAGCGATTATCCCCATATTTGCAGCATTGCAATGACAGGTTACACTAAGGAATACAAATATATGGACGTGGTAAATGCGGGTGCCACGGATTTCATCAATAAACCATTTAGCTTGGCAGAAATTGAGGCCAAGGTCAAAAGAGCCATTATTGAAAGGGACATAAGGCAGGAACTCAGCAGATTGTCCATTACGGATTCATTAACGGGACTCTTCAACCAGAGACATTTTTACGGCCGGCTGAAAGACGAAATAAAGCGCTCTGAGAGACAAAAACAAAAACAACATCTCAGCTTGATTCTCCTGGATCTGGACAATTTTAAGGATTTTAATGATACCCATGGGCACCTGGCAGGTGATGACCTTCTTCAAAAGGTAGGTATTATCATCAATGCCTGCATTCGTGAAGGTGTTGATTCCGGATACAGGTATGGAGGAGATGAATTTGCAATTATTTTAATTGATGCGGACACGGATATTGGCCGTGCCATAGGAAAACGAATTGAAAATGCAATTGAAAAAGAATGCGGAATAAGTGCAAGCATGGGGTATGCAAATTTTAAGGCAGGTATGAGCCCGGAGGATTTTGTTGGAAAGGCAGATGAGTATTTGTTCAAATTTAAAGGTGAGAAAAAAAGAAAGGGGCTCCGACACTGATAAAACGCTTAGTCCGATAAGATATATTATGTAAACTTAACGATCTTTAAATTCCTGTTGACATCCTAAGCGCTAACATATAAGTTTAATTAATCATTCACACGGAGGTTTAATTTAATGGGTAGTGTTGTCAAGAAACGCCGCAAAAAGATCAGAAAACATAAATATAAGAAACTAAGAAGGAAGATGCGTCATAAAAATAAATAGCCCCTTTTTCGAGCTTAAGGGCACAATAAAAAGGCAGTTCCTTACGGAACTGCCTTTTATTATTATTATAATGTCATTGGTTGGTGTGTGTCACATTATTATTTGTCAAGTGCGTACCACCCGCCTCCTGTCTTTCTGCCTAATTTTCCCGCCCTTATCATTGTTTTCAGCAGGCCTGGGGATACCCACTTTGATTCCTTGTTTAATTCCTTGTAAAAGTACTCAGCAACAAAATAACAGATATCAATGCCTGTAAGATCCATAAGTTCAAATGGTCCCATGGGGTAATTGAGACCGTTTTTCACAGCGGTATCCACATCCTCTACGCTGGCGATACCCTCTTCAACTATTTTTATGGCCTCAAGCATGTGAGGGATCATAATCCTGTTTACTATAAATCCCGGTGAGTCTTTTTTGACCTCAACGGTTATCTTGCCCATCTTTTTTGCGAGTTCGGTGGTAGCGGCGATTGTTTCATCACTGGTTGAAAATCCGCGTATTACCTCAACAAGCCTCATAAGCGGCACGGGATTAAAAAAGTGCATGCCGCATATCCTTTCCGGTCGGTTTGTTGCCGCGGCTATTTCAGTTATGGACATTGATGATGTGTTTGATGCAATAACCACTTCTGGACGGCACACCTCGTCCAACTCTTTAAAAACACTCTTTTTTAATTCAAGATCCTCGATTACAACCTCAATCACAAAATCCATGTCCTTTAGCTGGGACATGTCCGTAGTACCCTTAATCCTTCCCAGTATGGCATCTTTTTCCCCGGCTTCAAGCTTCCCTTTTTCCACGCTTCTGGAAAGAAACCTGTCTATGCTTTTCATGCCCCGTTCTACAAATTCATCTTTAATGTCCCTCATTACGACTTCACAGCCTATTTGTGCTGCGACCTGCGCAATCCCGTTTCCCATTGCACCGGCACCGACAACGCCTAACTTTTTAATATCCATAATTCCTCCTTAATCTATAATTAGATACTATTTTTGCTCAATATCCTTTAGATAATGTTTTTATGAATAAATTGCCTTCTGAACCTCAACATTAATACCAACTCTTTTAGCATCAAAAAGAGAATACATTACACAGATTCCACGCTTGTTACTTCCGGAATGTTTTGTTTTAAGATCTTCTCAATTCCCATTTTTAGGGTCATCTGGGACATGGGACACCCCGCACAAGCACCCTTCAACATGACCTTAACCACGCCATTATCGTCCACATCCACTAATTGGACATCACCCCCATCTGCCTGGAGTGATGGCCTTACTTTTTCAAGTGCACTTTCAACCTGTTCCTTCAATGCCATATTTCTTACCTCCCTATTATGATTAATTCTATCTTAGTGTTTATATAAGTTACAGATGTTCTTGCCTATCATATGTGGTAATGAAATGCTACCCAAAAATCTCTACAACCCGTCTGTCCAGGTACCGCTTCAGTCCATTGGAAGTTTCAGGAGACCAACCCATACTTTTCTGCCACACGTCATGCGACTCCATGCAGAGATAAAGACCCGGATCAGGGTGCCATTTTTCCAGGTTTTTACGCATGTAACTGTACAGTTCCATGCGTATGGGCTTGAAATATCTCATTTTTCCGTCCAATCCCATAATAAACTCACCATCAAGCACACATGTGTCAGGATGCCGTCTTCTGATGATCGGTTTGAGCCCCGGCATAAACCTTAAGGAGCCCAGGCTTATCCATATGATTCCTTTGGGATCAATGTATTTGTCCAGCAATTCAAGGGTTTTTGTATATTCCTCTTTCCATTTTGGATGTGGGATAAGCGGGTCAAAGTGAAAACCCACAACAAACCCCTCCGATTGACACTGCCGGGCCGCCTCAAGCCTTTTCTTGAGGCTTGCTGCCCGGTGTTCCTCTCGTACCGCGATGAAAGGACTGTTGAGAGACCATGATACGATAATACGATCGCGAAATTTGGAGGTAAGAAGTCCTCGAATGTTGTCTGTCTTGGTTTTGAGTTCCAATACTGCATTTTTTCTCTTTGAAAACAGTGGAAGGAGCCAATCGCTCCAGCGGGTAATGGGATCAATGGCAAGGCTGTCGGTAAATTCACCCGTACCTATCCTGAAAACCAGGTCGGGATTTGAATCAATAATCTTCAGTACCTGCTCAACCCCTTGTTCCAGATTGACAAATGTTTTTAAATAGGGCTGATTAAAGTAGGACTGCAATATGCAGTAACTGCAGTCAAGAGGACAGTTTGTTGCCACATTGAGGATCTGATAACCGCAGCAGATGTATTCCCTGGTTCCCGGGCACGGCTTTAGGAAT
The DNA here is from genome assembly GCA_021107495.1 of Desulfobacterales bacterium. Taxonomy (GTDB): domain Bacteria; phylum Desulfobacterota; class DSM-4660; order Desulfatiglandales; family Desulfatiglandaceae; genus JAIOSR01. Next base: position 5,691 of record JAIOSR010000474.1, read on the forward strand.
TCGCCTTTATAGGGTAGTAAATGCAGGATCTCTTTCCCCATGTTTTGTATATCATGTACTGCCTTCGACTCGTTTTCTTTTATCGTTTGAACCGGAATGTCAGGTAATCTGCGCAGGATTTGCTGCGCGAATTCCTGCCCTGAAACCCCCTTTTCAACAATCACCTTTTTTATTTTTAAGTCCTTCATCAGGCGCCTCTCTCCCATGGATTTCCAATTTCCTCAATGCCGTCCATTTTAAAAAGTCGCCCAATCTTCTCTCTCAATTCCTTTCCCTCTTTGAAAAGAATTTCGAGTCTGTAATCGGGCGATTCAAAAAACAGGGGTGGATCTATACGCACCCTTTCAGGGAGATCCAACTTGGAGACCATCTTATTGAAGGTCTTTTCCGCTTCAGTCAGTGAAGGGAAACGTCTGGTTCTCAGCAATCTGAGAACTGCCTTAGCCTTTTGAGGAGTATTCAGATTATCATTCAAACGTATGTTTTCTAAAGGCTGGTCTTTTAAAAGTTCAATGACCGACGCCTTAGTTATATGCGAAATATCAATTAGATAATTGATAAGTTGAATTTGTTGATTAATGTTAAACTTTAAATTTGATATCAGGCCGAAGACAGAGAGTCTGGATGCCGGGTCCATGTCCAGAAGCATCCTGACGCCCTGTAATGATATATGGCCCCGGGCCAAATAGATTTTGATGTTTTCATCCAGTTCTTTTTCAATCTTTAGGAAAAGATCGAATTTCTCTTCATTTGACGGAAGGTCTAACAACGGCATGTAATCTTTCATGATTTCGTTTAGTGGAAGATATGAGTTCAGATGACTCAAGACCATTCCCTTTTCCACATTATTCAGATTTCTTGTTGCCAGGTTTTCGTGGAGGTTCAAAAGGAGACATTCCAGAGGAGAAAATTCGGATTTTTGAAGGACTCTGCAAGGCATATTGTCCCATTTTAGGGATTTGACTGCCTGAATCCTTCGGTATCCGGAAATCACTGTCTTCGCGCCCTCCCCGTCTTCTATTAATACCGGGACATTGAGCAGCCCGACCGTTTTTATGGAACGGACGAGGGGTTTGAGTTCAAATCCGAAACTCATACCATAAGGGCCGGGCGAATCGTTGATTCTATCCGTATCTATTAAGTGAAGGTCGGCTGTTGCGAATTTTTGGGTATCCATTCTTTCTCCTTTATTCAACTGCCCTATCCCATCCCTTTGGAATGAGGAGTGTCTTTAGCAAGGGCGAGGGGCTTTTTGTGCGTTGGCGTCTTTTATACCTTAGTAGTCATTCTGCGTAAAGGGTTCATATCTTCCGGGACAACAACACTTTCAGGTGAAATGTTAGCTTAGAAAGTATTTGCCTTTTCAATGAATTATTGAGTATTACTTAACAAATCAATAGCGAGAAAGGCTCATAATTATGAAAAAACCGGATAGGCTGTTACGCATGCTTTGCCTGCAGGCTTTCCTGAGTATATTGATGGTCGGCACCGTCTCTGCCGATAACATTAAGGTGGGAGTGCTCCTCCCGCTTACAGGGAAACTTGCCGGGGCCGGCGAGATTGAACAGAATTCGTTTGTAATGGCAGTGGATGAAATAAACGAGGCGGGAGGTGTGGCCGGCAGGAAAATCGACTTGATTATTGAAGACTCTGCTACCAACGCTGACGTGGGTGGTGCAGCTATTGAAAAATTGACATCACAGGACAGGGTGATTGTTCTTGCTGGTGGCTGTTCGAGCCCTGTGAGCCAGATGGCAGCGGCCATGGCCCAGGAACGTGAAGTCCCTTTTTTGGTAAACACTGCTTCTGCCGACGAAATAACTGAGATGAGAAGAAAATATGTCTTCCGACTCAACCCGCCGGCGAGCGAGCATTCAAGGATACATGCTTCTTTCCTTACGAAAGTGGCCCGTGTGAAAACGGTTGCCATACTGTACGAAAACACTCCTTTTGGCCGGTTCAGGCTAAAGACTTTTTCAAAGCTGCGCAGGAAAATTGCTCTCAGGGTGGTCCTGAAGCAAAGCTATGATATAAGCACCCGTGACTTCAGGTCTCTTTTGACCACGGTAAAGGCCAGGAAACCCGATTTAGTCTACATGATTTCCCATAATATATTGGATGCTACATTGCTGACGCAACAGGCCGTTGAATTGAATCTTCACCCAAGACTCTTTTTGGGAAGCGCTGCCGGTTTTGCCCTGCCTGGATTTAATGAATATTCCGGCGACGCCTCGGAATATGTTTGTTCCGCTGTGATCTGGTCCCCATCCGTCCCCTACCCCGGCGCCGGATCGTTCTATGACAGGTTTATCACGAAATATGACACATATCCGGATTATCATGGCGCACAGGCTTACTCGGCCATGTATGTCATCGCGGATGCACTAAAGAGGGCCAAATCGTTTACACCAATCGACATGAGGGACGCCTTAGCCGAGACCGATATGATGACCTTGTTCGGTCCGGTGAAATTCATATCATACGGCAAGAAAACTCAGCAAAACCGTCTTCCGACATATCTGGCACAGTGGATAAACGGCAGGCTTGAAATAGTGTGGCCCAGGGAGGTTGCCACGGCAAGATACGCTTATCCTTTTTTGTCCAAACAATAATGCCTTACCAATTTCCATACATCCTGACCAATAATAATGTCACAAAAAAAATCACTGGAATTTTTTCTTGAAGTTTAATGTCCCTCGAATCCCCCTTCCTGTAAAATAAATTCCCTACAAGAAAATCAAAAACTGCCAGGTTGACATCTCTCTTCTGCAGTTATAGGTTTTAGCCAACCTTAAACAAAAAATACTGTTAGGAGGTATCTTATGAAGCGTTTAGCAATGTCAGTATGTGTCTTTTCAGTTTTAATGTTTTGGGGGGTTACAGTGGTGGGCCCGGCCTTCGCCGATAATATCAAAGTTGGCATAGTCCTCCCTTTAACCGGTAAACTTGCCAAGTTTGGCGAAATTGAACACAAATCATTTCTAATGGCCGTGGATGAAATCAATGCGGCCGGTGGAGTCAATGGCAAGAAAATCGATCTGATCATTGAAGATAGCACCGGGAAACCTGACGTGGGCCGTTCAGCCATCGAAAAACTCATTTCCCGAGACAAGGTCATTGTTGTGGGTGGCGGGTACTCAAGTTCCGTCACCTGGGCTACCATTGCTGTTGCCCAGCAGCGCAAGATGCCCTTTTTGGTGAATACCGGATCTGCTGACAGGATCACTGAGCAGGGCTGGAAATATATCTTCAGGCTCAATCCGCCTGTTAGCGAATACCCAAAGGCATTTGGATCCTTTTTAGAGGATGTAGCCAAGGATGTCAAAACCGTTGCGATCCTTCATGAAAATTCACTTTTCGGCCAGTCCGGGTCAAAGAAGTTTGTTAAGAAATGCAAGAAAATGGGCATTAAGGTATTGATTAAGGAGGGCTACGAGGCAGGCGCTATTGACTTTAAGCCCCTCCTTGTTAAGGTGAAGGCAAAAAAACCGGACCTTGTCTACATGATCTCTTATATTATGGACGCCTCTCTCCTGATGCGGCAATCCAAAGAGTTGAACTTCAATCCCAAGCTCTTTGTGGGTGGTGCGGCCGGATTTACCCTGCCCGAGTTCCAGAAAAATGCGGGATCGGCTTCGGATTATGTCTTCTCGGCCACCCTATGGACCCCATCGGTTCCCTACCCCGGGGCCAGGAAATATTATGATAAATTCGTCGCTAAATATAATACACCTACAGAGTACCACGGCGCCGAGGCATATGCCGGCATGTATGTGATTGCGGATGCCCTGAAAAGGGCCAAGACCCTCACCCCTGAGGGCGTAAGAGAGGCCCTTGCCGCAACCGACATGATGACCGCCTTTGGTCCTGTAAAATTCATTTCCTACGGCAAAAAGACCCAGCAGAACAGTCTTCCCACCTTTTTGGTTCAATGGATAAACGGCAAGCTCGAGACCGTCTGGCCAAAAGATGTCTCTACCCGCAAATATGTTTACCCGGTTCGCAAGTGGAATCAACGTTAAATTGAACAAGGGCGGGATCTTCCCGCCCTTGCTGTAAATAGCGTCTGAATCAAAATGTTCACTAATTGACCACTTAATTATGGGAGTTACCATGGAGGTCTTTCTGCAAACCTTGGTGTCCGGCATTCTCAAAGGCGGGCTTTATGGTCTGATCGGTATGGGAATGTCGCTGATCATGGGCGTGATGGGGATCATCAATTTAGCCCATGGCGCCTTGATGATGGTAGGAATGTATGTCACCTTTGCCTGCTTTACCTATCTGGGAATCGACCCGTATCTTACCATCTTTATCAGCATGCCCTCCCTGTTTCTTCTCGGTATGCTCATTCAGAAATACACACTTAATCCCCTGATGGAAGTGGACTCGATTCTGCCGGAAAATCAAGTGCTCATGACCGTTGGAATCGCAATGGTACTGACGGAGGTTGCGCGATTTATCTTCAGCTCCGACTATAAATCGGTCAGGACAAGCTATTCCGGCGCGACCTTTTTTATTGGGGACATCTCCTTCAGCGTGGCCCTGGTAGTGGCCTTTTTCATCGCCCTGGCCTTCACTCTCTGTATGTTCTGGTTCCTCTTAAAAACGGATTTAGGGAGATCCATCCGCGCCACGGCCCAGGACAAGGACGCCGCTCTCCTCATGGGCGTAAATTCCAAACGGATCACCATCCTCACTTTCGGTCTCGGTTCAGCGCTCGTGGCTGCTGCAGGTACCATTCTCATGCCGGTCTACTATCTTTTTCCGGATATCGGGGGGCCCTTTACGAGAAAGGCGTTTGTCATTACCATCTTAGGCGGGCTCGGTTCCACCGTTGGCGCTATTTTCGGGGGGCTGACCTTAGGGCTTGCCGAAGCCTTTGGCGCTACCTATATCGGGATGGCCTACGATGACATGATCGGTCTCCTCATATTTATTTTGGTGCTTCTCTTTATCCCAGGTGGTTTCAAGCGGCTGCTCAAGGTCTGAAAAAGGAAAACCATGAGAAAATATTCCCCTATCCTCCTCCTTTTCATCCTGGTCCTTTTTCCGATTGTTGTGCGTGATCATTACCACCAGCACCTTATGATCTTAGTGCTCATGTGGGTGGTAATCGGTTCCGGGTGGAACGTGATCGCCGGATATACGGGCCAAGTCTCCTTTGGTGATGCAGCATTCTTTGGGACCGGGGCCTATACTGCCGGGCTCTTTGTTACCAAGTTGGGGCTTTCAGCATGGTGGGGCATGTTATTCGGCGGAATAGCGGCCATGGCCATCGCCTTCCCCTTTGGCTGGATATGCTTCCGCCTCAGAGGGGCCTACTTTGCCCTTGCCACCCTGGCGCTCAATGAAGTGATGCGGCACATTGCCACCGTCTGGGAGTCCCTGACAGATGGTATGGTGGGGATTCTCGTTATGCAAACCTTTGTATCGAAGGTCCCCTATTATTACATTGCCCTCGGCCTTGCGGTTATCTCCATTATCGGTGTCCAGATCATTATGGGTTCTAAATGGGGGTATTATTTTGTCTCAATCCGTGAAGATCAGGATGCTGCTGAAAGCTTAGGCATCAATACCCATTACTATAAAATGCTCTCTTTAAATGTGGCAGCCTTTCTCACCGGTATGGCAGGGGCCTTATTCATGAACTACATGGGGTTTATAGACCCTGAGGTGGTATTTTCCCTCCACGACATCTCCATCATGGCCATCCTTGTAGGTATCGTGGGTGGTGTTGGAACGCTTTATGGCCCGGTGGTGGGGGCATTTGTTATGGTTGCCGTCCATGAGTTCTTCAGGACGGGGTTCTTCGGCTTTTTCAAGGGTATTGCGGCATTGACAGGGTCAGACATGATAAACGTTTTTGCCAAATATGTTATGCAGGCTCATGTCTTAGGTTTCGGGATCTTAGTGGTTCTCGTCATTCTTCTTCTTCCCAACGGTATTGTGGGCGACTGGAATCTGATCGTTAAGAAGATATTTCCTGTCAAGACCAGGGAGGTTACAGGTTGAGTCTATTCGAAATCAAAGATCTTGTGAAGTATTTCGGGGGATTAGCGGCAGTCAATGACGTAAGCTTTAAGGTCGAAAAGGGAGAGATCTTTGGCCTCATTGGGCCCAATGGTTCCGGAAAAACCACCATGTTCAACCTCATCAGTGATTACTACAGACCTACAAGCGGTAAGATCTACTTCAAAGGTGAGGATATCACAGGGTTCAAGACCCACAAGATCTGCCGTCTCGGCATCGGCAGGACATTTCAGGTGGTAAAGCCCTTGGGACGGATGTCGGTCTTGGACAATGTCATTGCAGCGGCCTTCTCAAGGGTCAATACAAAACATCAAGCCCATGATCTGGCAATGGAGACTTTAGAGTTTTGTGAATTGGTCCATCGGAAGGATGTCTTAGCCAAAAGCCTTCCCATTGGAGAGAGAAAACGGTTGGAAATTACAAGGGCCATGGCTACTAAACCTGAACTCCTGCTGTTAGATGAAACTGCCGCAGGTCTCAATCCCAGTGAATTAGACGCTGCCATAGAGCTGATAAAAAGGATTCGTGATAAAGGGGTTACAATTATCATTATCGAACACATCATGAAGGTCATAATGACTATCTCCGACAGAATACACGCCATCAACTTTGGCCAGACAATCGCTGAAGGAACGCCACAGGAGATGGCAAATAGCCCTGCGGTCATTGAGGCCTATCTCGGAGAGGAATATGCTCACAGTTAATGGCATTGATGTTTGTTACGGCGATCTACAGGTTCTCTGGGATGTCACTATTGAGGTCAAGGACAAGGAGATCCTGGTCCTGATCGGGGCAAACGGCGCAGGTAAGTCAACTACCATAAAGACCGTCTCTTCACTCATAACACCTACAAAGGGGAGTATAGAGTTTGACGGTACACGTATCGATACCCTCCCCCCCCACGACATTATTCAGTTGGGGGTTGTACATGTCCCTGAGGGGAGACGTCTCTTTCCCGAAATGAGCGTGGAAGAAAACCTGATCACGGGGTCCTTCTGCGGCCAGGCTAAAATAAAGCGTTATGAAACCATGAAGCATGTCTATGAACTCTTTCCAAGGTTAGAGGAGCGCAGAAAACAGATGGCGGGGACGCTGTCCGGCGGAGAACAGCAGATGGTTGCCGTAGGCAGAGGGCTCATGTCATTGCCCAGGCTCTTGATGTTTGACGAACCTTCCTTAGGCCTTGCCCCGATTCTTGTCCAGGATATTTTCTCCATGATCAGGAGGATCAACGAGGAGGAAGGGGTAACTATTCTTTTAGTAGAACAGAATGTAACCCAAACCCTGAAGATGTGCCACAGGGCCTACGCCCTGGAAAATGGCAGGGTTGTCATAGAGGGGTCCGGAGAGGACCTCATGAGCGATGAACATGTGAGGGAGGCGTATCTCGGTATTTAATAAATGGCTCCTCATTAGAATATGTGGGCCAAGTTTCAATATAAAATTGAGCAACAGATTGAAATCATGTTTTTTTCTGGTCATATTATTAGGATAGTAACAGTAGTTATA
>JAIOSR010000378.1 GCA_021107495.1 Desulfobacterales bacterium
AATTGTATTACACCGATAAGATTGAAAAAATTCATAACCAAAAACAAAAACCAGAATATTAATTTCAACCAATAATGGAAATCCTCTTCACCTCCGGCCAAATTTTTTACTTATCTTGCAAGTACCAATACATCGACCATAATCCTTTAAGGGATGCTGAAAGGCCAAGAAGCCAGGGGAATGAGTTATACGACCAGGAAACAACAAGGGTCTTGAGTCCGGAGCAGATAAAGGACCTATTGAATAATGCGAAAATCGTGATCAAGGAAAGGGCAAAGAAAGATGGTCCTAAAAAAAGAGAGGCCCTATTGAATAAGGTGAAAGAGCGAAAATACAGAACGCTTTTCACGCTGGCCATTTTCAGTGGTGCTCGCCAAGGGGAGCTATTGGGGCTGAAATGGAGTGATATTGATTGGGACAATAGTCAAATACACGTTCAGCGGACTTTTAATAATGGCCGGTTTTTCCCCACAAAGACCAAAAATTCAAACCGTAGGATTGACTTGGGACCTACCATTATGACCAAGCTGAAAGAATGGAAGCTGGCCTGTCCGCCAAATCATCTTGATCTCGTCTTTCCAAATGGTACAGGGAACCCTATTGATCATCATAACCTGGTCAGGAGGTACTTTGAACCGGTTTTGAAGGCAGCAAAATTGCCAAAAATCAGATTCCATGACCTCAGACATACCTATGCAAGCCTTTTGATTGAGCAAGGGGAAAACATTAAATATATTCAAAGTCAGTTAGGGCATTCAAGTCCTACTGTGACCTTGAACGTCTATGCTCACTTGATGAAACCCACAAATCAGGAAGCAGCTTGCAGGCTGGAAAATACAGTTCTTGGATGAGTTTGGTATCAAACATTTGATTTATTTCTTCTTAAACTTCCTCCTTAATCCTGCAATGCTAAGGCCGGAGCCGAGTAGGAGAATTGTGGTAGGCTCAGGAATAGGCTGTGGAGATTGAGCAGAAGACGCAAATTCAAAAACGATGGAACCTTCAACAATGCCCACCACATTTCCCGATGGAGGGCCGAAGGTATTTGATAGATCTCCGGGACCGTATCCAGGAGAGAACTCAACGCCTCCCATGGCAGTAATCGCTATAGGGTATTCATGTGGTCCATCAAAGTACAGGGAAACTGAGTCCAGCCAATATGCTCCCTTATTTCTCGCCGCCAATGACAGAACGAAGTATTCATCTCCACCGCCAAGATCGCCGGCACTATCAGATAAGCCGCCATAAACTACCTGGCCATATATGCTCCCCATGGGAATGCTGGAGTCCGGTTGAGAATTTAACTCATTGAGAGTTAGTTCAAGGAGATAATGATTTGGTGAATCATAAAACACAGCATGGATTTCAGTCAGACCAGGCAAATCTTGAATGGGGGCAGAAAAAAGCGGAGAAACAACCACGAGAATTGCGAGGAACACAAAAGCGATCAGCTTTTTCATTTTCCCCTCCCCTCCTGAATGTGGCTTTGGACCGGTATGCCGTCTACGCGGGAATTCAGAGAGCTGGCTTTTACAAAACCTTACCCTGATTTACTAAGAAAATACAATATTATGAAAAGAGAAACAAGAAAGAAAACGAGGGGATAAACAATAAAAATTTTGAAAATGGTAGCAAAATGGTAGCAAAATGAAAAAGGGGTAACAGGTAAAACCTGTAACCCCTTGAAATAACTGGTAGGCACGCAGGGATTTGAACCCTGGACCCCTACCGTGTCAGGGTAGTGCTCTCCCCCTGAGCTACGTGCCTGTTCGATTTTGATTTATCAACCCTCATCCATAATGTCAAGCCGTATTCCGGTCATATTGCTAATCACTCATAGCTCCTTCACCCATCGTCCTGAACCAGTGACGCATGTAATGCAGACCCGAGCTGACGGTTAAAATACCTGTTGCCCAGAAAAGATAGCCATTGATTTGTGAAAAAACATGAAAATAGCCCGCTGAAAGCACCGCAAATACGGTCACCAGTTGTATACAGGTTGTCATCTTGCTCAAAAAGGAGGGCCTGACAGTAAAATCCGTGCCGTTTAAAAACAGGATCAATACGCCTAACAGGATTAAAACGTCCCGGCTAATGACAACGACCGTAAGCCACGGGGGGATCAAATCCATCACAGCGAGGACAACAAATGCGGCAACCAGCAGGATCTTATCGGCAAGCGGATCAAGATAGGACCCGAGTTTGCTCTTCTGGTCAAACAACCTGGCGATGAATCCGTCAGCAGCATCACTCAAACCGGCCAGGATGAAAATAACCAGCGCACCCGGAATTTTATCATTGATCAGGTAGATGACGAAGATGGGAACCAAAATGATTCTGATGCTTGTAATCAGATTTGGAATGGTCATTTTCATTTCAGCCACGTCAGGTCCATTTGGAAATTAAATATCCGGGTCCAGAGGGCCCGGCTTTGGTTATCCCAAGAGGGAATTTGCTTTGTTGGAGTTTCATTGACTGATTGAAATTCCAAATGTCAAAAAAATGAACATCGAACATCGAATATGGGTGTCGCTTCGCTCCATTTTTTTAATAAAATTGAAACGCCGAAGGCGTACCCTAATTCGACGTCGGACGTTCGATGTTCGATGTTGGACGTTCGTTTTTTAATACGGTTTTGGTCACGCGCAACGCAGCCGCTTGCGCCGCGTGTTGGATATTGGAATTTGAAATTCATTTGTAATTATGAAAAAAATCCCGATAAAATCGGGACTACCCTTGAACTGTGAACCGTGAACCTGACAACCTGAGTAGTTACAGCACGGTAAGCACAATTTCGCCTTCCTCTGTCTGATGAAAGTTGATCTCCAATGGGAGATTTTCATGATTTAAGACCCGACCCAGCAACTCATATTTGTCTCCCGTAAATTCAATTGCAATAGAGATGGAATCTTTCCTGATCCTGGTTTGCCTTACGGATTTTACCCCCGTCACGTCCTTTCTCAGGAAGTCCCTGAGGAGACTGAACTGTCTGAAATTAGTCAAACCTTTAATTGTGATCTCAACGCTGTTAACCATTTCCTGATCAGATACGCTGACCCGAATGATGGTGGGAGTCAGTCTTGCGGCCAGAAGTTTGACAGCCCTATCGATGGTTTCAATGATCCCCTCCCTGCCTTCAGGGCCTTCCATAACCGGTTCGGATAAGATGTCCTGACCGATTCGCACCCCCTGACTCACATCAAATGCCTCAAGCGAAATGGACACCTCTTTTTCTTCAATAACTTCGGCCTGGCCATAAATCACAACATCAGCAGAAAAAAGTGTGCCCCATTTCAGGATGCCTATATCCTGAAGGTCTGCGGATAACATATCTTCCGTATATTCAGCCTCAGGGATGCTCAATACCCGATTAATAGGCCTAAACCCTCTTTCTTGAAACAGACTGTGAAGGGCAAGTTCGGTTGGGCTGAGTGCGGAACGAGTCTCAGGGTCTCTCCACCAACAGGAGACATTCCCACCTCTTGTCTCTGAAACCAGGAAAAGCAATTTAAGGGGTGGGCCTTCCGTGAATACAATCCCGGCCTGTCGTAATCTTTCATTCAAGAATTTGCCATTGATTCTGAGCCGAACAAGGACCTTCCACTTTGCTCCGATCTGGTCTTCTGCGAGGATATGGAAATTTTCAATGTCTTCTTCCGCCTTGGGAATTATTTCCTGGATGAGCCTCTGGAAATTATTTGTCACTCCCTGTTTCCCCAAACGGCGCACAAGATAGTTTTCCACGCCCCTTGTCAATGCCTGAGAGACGGCCCTTTCTTTTGCCCGGGCCAGATTACCACTTACTATTGTTCCCGTTCCAATGGCAAAGACTTCGTTTTCACTTGGCTTGCCCTCGGTTTCGGCATGCAGGAAAGGCACTTCCGGTAAAAAAAAACACAAAAGAAAAAAAATGAAAATTATATTAAAAGGCTTTTTTACCACTGGTTCTCCTGTCGAACTTACTACGCAGAGCATCATATCGTTTGCAATCTAAAATCCCCCCTGGCCCCCCTTTAAAAAAAGGGGGGAGAAGTCTTTGAAGTCCCCTTTTTGAGGGGAAATCCTCTAAAGTCCCCCTTTTCTAAAGGGGGATTGAGGGGGATTTTTCTCGAAAAGCCTGAAGAGCCTATTGAAACACAAACTATTAAATGCTCTCCTTAATATTTGAGTGGTTAATTTGTAGACGTATAACTTAATTGGCGCCCATCCATTAATTGAATTATAGTCACGATGAGTTTCCAGTTCATAAATGGATAATTTTTCGCAAGGTCAAGGAAAACAAGGGGTTGAGCGGAGACGTACTTTAGTACGTCGCACAAGGAACCCCGCAGTTTGACGCCGACCCG
>JAIOSR010000114.1 GCA_021107495.1 Desulfobacterales bacterium
GGCTCAAATATCATTTCGATATCCTCTGGTGAGATACCTATGCCGGTATCTGATACGGTAATGACAGCATAATCGCCTTCTTCCACATCATCATAACCTCTTATTGGTTTATCAATATATTTGCTTTCCGCTGATATGAAAATATTTCCGCCATCAGGCATTGCCTCTGCTGCATTATTAACCAAGTTCATGACACTTTTGGACAGGTGAACAGGCGAGCCCATAATATTTAATAAGTGTCCCTCAAGATTGCTTTCAATTTTGGCATCAGGATAAAACCCTTTTAGGTTTTCAATCTCTGGAGATTTAAGATAGTCGTCTAAAATATTGTTTAAGTTCACAACTTCTGTAACAACGACCCCTCTTCTTGCCAATGTCAATAAGTCCTGCACAATATCAGCAGCTTTTTTTCCTGATTTTTGAATTGTTAAAATGGGTTTTCTTAGGGGGCTGTCTTCAGGGATATCCAGCAATAACAACTCTGGATAACTTACTATACCACTCAAAACATTGTTGAGGTCATGAGCCACACCACCTGCTAAAGTGCCCATAGCTTCCATCTTTTGGGCTCGCTGGAGTTGTTCCTCCAACCTATGAAGTTTGCGATCAGATAAAACCTTCTCGGTAATATCGCGTCCCGAACCACTTATAAATGATTCCATTCCCTCTTGTTTCACCAATACATTTCGATATTCTATATAGCGCTTTGACCCATTCTTAGCTAAGTAGACGGCTAATCCGTCAAGGTAGCCCTTTTCTTTAATTTGTGCCAAATATCCCTCTTTAAAGGCTTGACGGTGTTCAGGAAGCATAAAATCACTAATGGGATGGCCGATAAGGTCTTCGGGGACGTAACCTAAGGTTTCAGCTGCAGCCCGATTTACCATGGTGAATCGGCCCGCAAGGTCGTGGGAGTAGATGAAGTCGGTAATACTGTTAATTAGCTCACGATAGCCCTTTTCGCTTTTCAGCAGCGCCTCCTCTGCCTGTTTGCGGTCGGTTATATCCCGGACGATACCCCTGAATCCGATCGGCTTACCCTCACTGTCTTTCATAAGAGATGCGGAGGTTTCCAGAGACCGGAAAGACCCATATTTGTTTTTAATCTCCCAATCAAATGCACCCTCAACGGTCCCTTTCCTATATACTTTTTCGTAGATGTCATATAATTTTCGGCTGCTATTCTCATCATTCAACTGTCGATAATTCATTCCTTTGCATTCATCCGGGGTATATCCATATATTCTGCATAATGAATCATTGAAAAATGTATGATTCCCGGAAAAATCAATTTCATAGTAGCCTTCTTCTATAGATGAGAGAATGTTTCTGTATTTCTCTTCACTCTCCCGCAGCGCTTCCTCAGACTGCCTGTGCTCAACTATTGTTTTATGCAGTTCCTTATTGGCATCCCTCAGTTCGTCATTTTTCCGATCGATGATCTTCTTGTCTTTCTACATTTCCTTGATGGTGTCCATCAGGACCGATTTTGATGAAAAAAAACGTGAAATGGTCTCATGAAATCGATTTCTTAACGGCCATTTTAAGTGGTATTCACAGTAGGGCGCACCGTCAAAATAACAGCATTTTTCTGTCAACGTTAAACGGCTTCCTCCCCAGATCAGAGGGAAGTAGTTATAAACGCCCTGGTTATACTGGCACATATGTTTGGACGTTTCCATCCCGGGATCCCAGTGCAAACGAATCGTGGCCTCGTTTCTCTTGAGAGATATCAATTCCACTTTCTTGTTTCTGTTCCATTGATCATTTATTTTCTGGCAATGCCTGAGCACCGTTTTAATAGACCAGAATGCCTTGACCACAATCCGTTGGGCGAAACCTAACGCCGTGTTTTCCGTTGCATACCGACCTATTTTATAAGCGGCTTGGTCGTCATCAAGAAGACGTGTTGCCCTTTCGAATAATTTAGAAACGACTTCACCGGAAATCCAGTTATCGGGATCTCTCAGGAAGCTTTCGGGATCTTCGAGACCGTCGATCTCCGGGTCAAGATCCTTGATAATGCCGGCATAGTCGATGTCATGGGCTTTTAGATAATCCAGAACTGCTCTGGAATTGACGCATTTTGTCTCTTTCTTCATTCGCGAGTGTCCCTCCAGGAACGGGAGAATTTATTAATAAGAAGTTGAATTCCCCTTTTAGGGAACCGGTTAACGAACATAACGAATTGTGTTTTCCCATCATCTACGGTTCAAGATATGGAAACATGCAGTCGTTATGGCCGATGAGTTTTCAATCATCGGAAGGAGGATGCGCTGTTAATCGGAATTTCATCATACTAAAGGTAATCTTCAGTGTTTGTACCAGCCAAAAAATAAAGAACCCCGCCTTTCAAAGCGGGGTTCTTTATTTTCGCTTAAATCCCTTAAGCTCACCCGGATCAAATACAATATTTCTCCCCATTCTTTTATATTCGATTTTCCCTGCCTTAATTCATCTCCTAATCGTAATCTCAGTCACTTCAAGGTACTCAGCGGCCTCTTTCAGACGGCATAGGTGTCAGGCCTACACATTTTACATGTTTCAACATTCATGAAAAATTTTGGAACAAATCGACATCCGGCATAACCTTCTATAATGCATTTTGTTTTTTGTCAATTGTGTAGGCCTCCCACCTATGTATTTACGAGGCGTAGTAGCGGATCAATCCTTCCTGGGCAACCGAGGCAACCAGCTTCCCATCCATGGTGTAAACCCTGCCGAAACTCAAGCCCCTGGCACCTGAGGCGTTAGGGCTGTGCATGACATAAAGCAGCCAGTCGTCCATGCGGAAGTCCCGGTGAAACCACATGGCGTGGTCTAAACTTGCCGTCTGCATGTCCTGCTCCCAGAAGCTGTGGCCATGCGGATAAAGGGAAGTGCCCACAAGGTGAAAATCCGATGCGTAGGCCAGCAGGTATTGATGAGCAGCCGGGTCGTCCGGCATCTGGCTGATGGCTTTGAACCAGTTGTACTTGACAGGCTTTTTTTTCTCAGGCGCAAAGGGGTTGATGGGATTGACCGGTCTTATCTCGATGGGTTTTTCACAGAGAATTCTATCCCGCACCTTTTCGGGGATTCTATCCGCCACCCTGTGCGACATCTCCAGTTCTGACTCGATGCCATCCGGGCCGGAGACTTCGGGTGCGGTATCCTGGTGGTCAAACCCGGTCTCTTGGATCTGAAAGGATGCGGACATGGAAAAGATGGCGCGAGCTTTCTGGATTGCCCGCACGCGCCGGGTGGTGAAACTCTTGCCGTCCCTGATGCAATCCACGTCGTAGACAATGGGTTTGGTGGCATCCCCCTGCCGAAGAAAATAGGCATGGAGGCTGTGGGCCTGTCTGGTTTCGGGGACGGTCTGAGAAGCTGCGGACAACGCTTGCCCCCGCACTTGCCCCCCGAACCCAGTGCCGAATCCCAGATCCTGGCTCTGGCCGCGAAAGATGTTTTCCTCGATTTTTTCCAGCTTCAACAGCTTCAGCAGCTCTTCTAAGACGTTGCCTTCAACAAAGCTACTCATACACGAAGTCCTTCCTGAAGTTGCGATTTTAGGAGCTAATTCCACAAAATCATAATCGCAAAGGATTTAAGAGTATCAAATGAAAACGTCACCATTATGGGGTGGCCTGATCTATATATGAATCTATTCCTTATCCAGAATATCCCGTAATTTTCTTGACAGTTGCTTCATATTGAATGGCTTGTGGATAAAACCATTACACCCGCGATCCAGTATTTCAGTCGCATGGCCGGTGATACTGTAGCCGCTGGAGAGAAGGACCTTAATGTAGGGGTTTATCTTTCTCAATCTGTCAAATGTATCACCACCGCTCATATCCGGCATGATCATGTCCAAAATAACTATGTCAATTTTGTCTTTATTCTTTTCGTAGATCTCGGTTGCCTCTTTCCCGCTTTTAGCTATTAATACCTCGTAACCCAATTTTTGTAATAGTTGTTCTCCTATGTCAATAATCATATCCTCATCATCCACCAACAGAACAGCCTCGGAACCTCTCAATACACCTTTAGATAATTCCTTTTCTTCAATGACCTCCCTTTCTGATGCCGGCAGATAGATGTTAAAGGTGGTCCCTTCTTCTTTTTCACTATAAACATTGATGA
>JAIOSR010000312.1 GCA_021107495.1 Desulfobacterales bacterium
CGTTTCTTGCGCCTCCTGACGGGGCACCGGGGCCTCCGATATTACAGGCCATTGCAATGGCTATCATTAGCATCTTGGCAAGCTCCGGGTCCTCTGGGATCTCGTCCGTCAGGCTGTTCTGATAAAGGAGCATGCCTATGGGTAGGAACATTGCCGCTAAAGCATGGTCCGAGATAAAGGCTGCAAGGGGCGAAATAATTATAAAAAAGATGAGTGTGACCCATTTTGCTTTGGGCGTGGCCAGTTTTTTGAACATCATGAGACACATCCTCTTGTCAACCCCTGTCTTCACAAAGGCGGCGGCAAACATGAGACTCCCCATAATAAACCAGCAAGCATCGCTCCAGTAGAGCATGGCAACCTGTTTCCTTGTTACAACACCGGTAAAGACAAGGATAAGGCCGATACAAAAGGCAACACCGGGGAGGGGGATACATTCTGTCATGAAGCAAAAGACCACAAAGACCATCATGGCAATTGCGACCTTTATTTGCCATGCTCCTTTGTCCGCCGCCTTACGATTCTGTCCGGTCAAATCCTCATATTTGAGCCCTTCCTTCCTCAATTTCATGGAACTGTTCATAAGCTCGACAAAGTCTTTATCGCTGACATTCTCTTCAATAAAGGCGTGGGAGCTTTTCAAATTCTCCCGATCCGCCTGAACCTTGTACTTCTTGCACCATTTCAGGTCTCGCTTCAAAAATCGATCCCTGGAAAGGGCTCCCATCCTCATGTTTCTTTCCATTATCTGGGCGGTAAGAAGTTGCCATTGGGAAGCATCTGAGCTATTTTTGGAAAACAGCTCGGTAGTAATGAAATTAACCACGGCCTTTGGTCCCACCTTGAACTCGGTCCCCACATCTTTCATCCCGTAAGGTGTTGGTAGGACAAGAATGACAAAAAATAAAACAACTGGTATAAAAAACAGCTTCCAGTCCACATATTTATCATATCCAGTAGCCTTTTTCTTAGCTTCAGCCATTTTTTACCTCGCTTTTTTTTCGATTGTTAGTGTTTTCTTTTTCAAAAATTATCTCGCGGGCATACCAAAATTTCACAAGATGTGGCGCGGCTTCGCCGCTTAAAAAAGAAAATTTCCATACGATGTAAATACGTTTTATGAAATCCGGTCTGTTTTCGGATCAAGGCTACTCAGTATCTCTTATGATTTCTCTTGGAGACTTCATGAAGCTCCTGGTCTGGGCAACACGAATCTTTTCTTCCAAAACCTGCCTTTTCTCGAAAGCAGTTTCCGCCTTCCGGATAAGGTCCTTGACATCCGTGGGCTTCATCAAATAGTCCGTAGCCCCGGATTTCAAACCATCCACAGCAGACTCTACAGTTGCGTGACCGGTCAGCATAATGACCTCAACCAATGGAAAGGTTTTCTTGATCACCTTTAATGTCTCCATGCCGTCCATCCCTGGCATTTTGACGTCTAAAATCACCACGTGGATGTTGTGAAGCCTGAGCTTTTCCAATGCCTCGGCCCCACTGCTTGCAGTGAGTACATCATAGCCCTTCTTCGAAAGCAGCTTCTGTGTGGTTGAGAGGAACCTTTCTTCATCATCTACTAACATCATTTTCATTTCTTCCATTTATTTCCCCTTTTTTTGCCTGGTATAGTTTTCAAGAAAATATTTTTGGGTACAAAACCATTTTCTTAAACGCTATAGAATGGTTGAGTGTTAAATCTTTTTCTGAAATCCCCCCTACCCCCCTTTAAAAAAGGGGGGTAGGTCTTGTGCATTTATCAGTCTTCCCCCTTTTTTAAAAGGGGATTGGGGGGGATTTTTATCAACCCGAAACCATGACTTTGGTGTTACCGTAAATCATTGTCCCGACCAACACACTAACCCACGGCCGGCAGGCTTATGGTAAATGTGGTGCCAACGCCCATTTCACTTTTGACTTCCATGACACCATTCATGCTGTCTATAATGCCGTGACACACGGAAAGCCCCAATCCCGTTCCTTTGCCCACGGGTTTTGTGGTAAAAAACGGGCTGAATATCTTCTTCTGATTTTCAGGGCTTATTCCGGCCCCATTGTCCCTGATAAAAATTTGCACCTTTCCATCTTCTTTTGGGCCTGCCCCCACGACCAGTTCTCCCCCTTCAGAGCCATGCCTTGTGGTAATCGCATCAATGGCATTGTTATAAAGGTTCAACAAGACCTGCTGGAGTTGCCCGGGGTCCCCATGAACCGGAAGGGTATATTCCGAAACCTCCTGCTTCAGGTCAATCCCGTTGACGCTTGCCTTTTTTGCTACCATCTCGGTAACTTCAGGGATGTAAGTTCGAAGGTCTATATTCTGGAAAACAGGCTCGCTCTGCCTGCCGAATTTTAAGATAGACTGGGTAATTCCCGAGCAACGGCTGATTTGAAGGTCAATTTGATTCATGGAATCTTCCAACTCCGATAAGGATTCAGATGACTTTAATTCTCCAGATTCTTTGAATTCTGACAGGATGACTTCTATCAGCGAGTGCTCGCTTTTTATTACCTGTAGTGGATTGTTGATCTCATGGGCAAAACCTGTCGCCATTTCCCCTAATTCGGCTAAGCGGCTCGCCCTGATCAACTGCCCGCCCAATTGTTCTTCATCCGCATCCATCTTCTGCATACGCATTACAATCCGATTGGTCAGATAAAAGGCGATACCGACAATGGCTGAGCCGCCAATAATGACAATCACAATGATCATGAAGGCGGCAGCGCGGAGCGCACCAAATGCATCCGATTTTTCCTGTCTCACAACCAGGAGCCAATCCTTGCCCTTGAGCCAGGTCGTGGCATAGATAAATGC